>JAEYWT010000154.1 GCA_023428865.1 Bacteroidota bacterium
AACCACGACCCACGGACAACGCTACCATGTGCCCGGCGATGTCAAGTCGCGAGGCACTTCGGTGCTTCGCGCGGATTGAAACGCAGCGAACGTGATGAACAGTCTCCACAAGTCTGCTACGCAATGCCTCCACTTTGGGTTTATCAAAACAACACTTCTCGACATCAGCACACCACACCCGCATCAACCCAAAAACTTCCAGTCACTGTTCACATTTCCCATGGAATTACGATGTAGTCTTGTCCCACTATCGTCCGAGAACGCTCGATCCACCGAACTTTGCCCACATGCTCCGAACCCTTACCCTCCCAACCCTATTCATTGCAACCCTAGCCCATGCACAACCCACGCTCACGGCGGGCTTGTTGCCTAGTGGCACCTTCACCGATCGGCTGTACCTGGTCACGTCGCAGGGGCAGTCCGAGCTGCCTACTCCGGGTGTTGGTCAGGTGTGGGACCTTTCCACGGCAACCTTGCTGGATATCGGCACCTTCACCCATCGGCCTGCGGCGGGTACGCCGTATGCGGGCACCTATGCGCAGGCCGATATAGCCTGGCACATGGAGATGGGCGCCTTCGGTACCAACTACACCTATTTGGACCTGGGTACGCACCTGGACATGGTGGCTACAGATGTGCCCGAAGAACCCAATGTGTACACCGACCTACTGCGCGTGTTGCAGTTCCCGCTCAACTTCGGCGGCTCCTTCAGCGATACCTGGGCTGGCACCGCCGGTAGCGGCACCGTTACCTGGACCTATGCCGGCCATGGCACGGCAGCGACACCGGTGGGTTCGTTCAACGATGTGGTGTTGTTGGTGAACGATGGTGGTGAAGTGGCCTTGTGGCGTACGAGTCCGTTGGTGCCCTTGTTGTTGGTGCGCGATGGGTTCATCCTGGCCGTGGGTCCGGCGGCGAACGTAGGGGTGGCGGAGATCGCTGGCTCGCGGTTGCAGGTGCATCCTGTGCCATGCCACGACCAACTGATGGTGCAAGCCACGGCGGCGGCACCCTGGCGCATCGTTGACCTGCAAGGGCGTACGGTGCGCGAAGGACGTTTCAATTCAGCGGGTGCCAATACCGTGGATACCGGTGCGCTGCTGCCCGGCGCCTATGTGCTGGTGCAGGTGGATGATGCTGCGCGTGCGATGGCGCGGTTCACCAAGGAGTAGCAGGTCGCTGCCTGGCGACTAGCGGTCGCGTACGTAGCGATCGGTGAGGTCGATGAGAAAGGCGGCCAGTTGCTTGCGATCCTGCTTCACGCTCAGTTCGGTGAGGGCGGGCAAATGTTCCATGGCGAATTCCAACGAATGCGACATCTCTACCAGGGTGGTGGCGAAGGAGCGCGCATGGCGCAACCGTGGCGCACAGGCCTTCACCTCGGCGGCGATGTGTGCGATGAGGTCCTTGTAGGGCTTGAAGAGCTTGAGCTCGTTGTCCGAATCCACGTTCTTGTGCAGGAAGGATTTGGCGCCCTCGTTCACCACCAGCTGCCGCAGCAAGCGCGGATCGAACTGGCCCGCACGCTGATCGGCGGACCAGATGCCACAGAGTGCGCGTATGTCGCCGCACAAGCGCTCGAAGGGATCCTTCAACGACCTGCCTTCCTGCTCACAATGCACGGCCAGCCACAGCCAATAGACCTGGTAGTAATACTGGAGCAGGCGCTGCTTGTTGGCGAAGTAGTTGTACACGGTCACTTCCGTGGAACCCACCCGCTCGGCGAGCTTCTTGAAGGTGAAGGCTTCCAGACCCAGCTCGTCCATCAGTTCCAAGCCTTCGGCCAGGATGCGGCTGCCGGTGGGGCTATGTACATCGCGGAGAGCGAGCCCCGGATCGGGTTCGATGAGGTAGCGCACCATGGCACAAATATAGTGTTACCTCGCCTGAACATAGTATTGCATTCGCTCGTTTAAGTATTACTACATTTGCACCGTCATGCAACCCATCACCCCCTGGCAACGATTGGCCCGCCTGCTGAAGGTGGACAAGCGCGAGATCGGCCACATCTACCTCTATGCCTTGGTGGGTGGCGCCATCAGCCTTAGCCTTCCCCTGGGCGTGCAGGCCATCATCAACCTGATCAGTGGCGGGCAGGTGGCCACCAGCTGGGGGGTGCTCATCGCCTTCGTCACCATCGGCGTGGGCTTCACCGGTGCGTTGCAAGTGATGCAGCTGGCCCTGGCGGAGAACATCCAACAGCGGCTCTTCACGCGCAGTGCCTTCGAGTTCGCGTACCGCATCCCCCGCATCCGTTACGATGCCGTTAGCGGCCGCTACCTGCCCGAACTGGTGAACCGCTTCTTCGACACCATCAGCGTACAGAAGGGACTCGCCAAATTGTTGTTGGACCTTCCCCTGGCCTTGCTGCAGATCGTGCTGTGCATCATCCTGCTGGCCATCTATCATCCCTTCTTCATCGTCTTCGGTCTGCTGCTCTTGCTCTTGTTGGTCCTGATCTTCCGCTTCACCGGTCGCCGCGGCTTGGCCACCAGTTTGGACGAAAGCACCTACAAGTACCGGGTAGCCTATTGGTTGGAAGAAGTGGGCCGCAGCCAGGACACCTTCAAGATGGTGGGCCGCACCAACCTGCCGATGGAGCGCACCGATGCCTTGGTACACGGCTATGTGACCGCACGCCGCGCCCATTTCCGTGTGCTGCTCGGGCAATACACGGCCATGGTGGTGTTCAAGGTGATCGTTACGCTGGGCCTGCTCGCGCTGGGTGGTCTGCTGGTGATCAAGGAGCAGATGAACATCGGCCAGTTCGTGGCGGCGGAGATCGTGATCCTGCTCATGATCAACGCGGTGGAGAAGATCATCATGAACATCGCCACGGTGTACGATGTGCTTACCGCCTTGGAGAAGATCGGGCAGGTGACCGACATCGCGCTGGAACGCACCGGAGGCCTCACCCCGTTGACCACCGATCCACAACAAGGGTTGGAGGTGCGCGCCGCCGGGCTTTGTTTCACCTCCATGTGGAACAAACGCGCGGTGCTCACCGATGTGGACCTGCACCTGGCACCCGGCGAGAAGGTGTGCCTGAGCGGCAGCAACGGCAGTGGCAAGACCACCTTGCTGCGCATCCTCGGCGGTGGCATTCCTCCCAGCGCGGGCAGCTTGTTGATGGATGGTCACCCGCTGAACAGTTTGGAGCTGGAGCACACCCGCGCCTTGATCGGTGATAGCCTGAGCGATGAGGACATCTTCACCGGAACCGTGATGGACAACATCACCGTGGGGCGCACGTGGATCACCGAAGAACACGTGGTGGAAGCCTGCCGCATGACCGGCCTGATGGAGAAGCTCGCCTTGCTGCCCGATGGCTTGCTGACCAAGCTGGATCCGCAAGGCGCACGGCTGCCGCGGAGCCTGGTGAAGCGTGTGGTGTTGGCACGCACCATCGCCGGTAGTCCGCGTATGATCCTGTTGGAAGACAGCCTGCAGGACTGGGAACCACACGACCGCGAACACTTGCTGGGACACCTGACCGCTCCGGAACGCCCGTGGACCTTGGTGATCGTAAGCAACGACCCCTGGGTGCAGCAACGCTGCCACCGCACCCTGCACCTGCGTAACGGCCACCTTATCGCGCATTGACCATGTTGGACCTCAGCCCACATAACCCTGCGCCGGAGCTCGACCAGGACGCGCTCCAAAGCTTCCGCACCATCGGCCGCGCCAGTGCGAACGACCTCTTCGCGCGCTGGCTCATCGCCATCTGCATCGTGGTGCTCATCGGCCTCTTCCTGCCGTGGACACAGAACATCCGCGCGCGGGGAACGGTCACCAGCCTCACGCCCGACCAACGGCCGCAGACCATCCACGCCATCATTCCCGGTCGCGTGGAGCAATGGTTCGTGCGTGAAGGGCAGCTCGTGGAAAAAGGCGATACCATCCTCCGCTTGAGCGAAGTGAAGCCCGAGTACTTCGACCCACAACTGTTGGAACGCACGCAGCAACAGATCACCGCCAAGGAACTCACCTCGAAGAGCTACGAAGAGAAGGTCCACTCGTTGGATGCACAGATCGATGCGCTCACCGCGGGCTTGCGCATCAAACTGGAACAGGCACAGAACAAGATCCAGCAAGCCCGATTGAAACTACAAAGCGACAGTATTCGTGTGGTGGCGGCGGAAACGGAGATCAAGGTGGCCGATGATCAATACCAACGCGGTGAACAGCAATACCAAGAAGGGCTCATCAGCAAGGTGGAGCTGGAACGCAGGCAGGTCGGGCAACAACGGGCCAACGCCGCACTGATC
>JAEYWT010000159.1 GCA_023428865.1 Bacteroidota bacterium
GATCAGTGCCATCCTGGGTCCCTGCGCTGGTGGTGCGGTGTACAGCCCGGCCCTCACCGATTTCGTGATGATGACCGAAGGCACGAGCTACATGTTCGTGACCGGCCCCAACGTGGTGAAGACCGTAACACACGAGGAGGTTTCCAGCGAAGACCTCGGCGGCGCTTCCACCCATGCCTCCAAGAGCGGCGTGGCCCATTTCACCGCGCCCAATGAACTGGATGCCATACGCCAGTTGCGCCAATTGATCTCCTACATCCCCAGCAACTGCGAAGAGGAGCCACCAGCGCTGGCCTACACGCCCGGTGATGAGCTGCGACCGATGTTGGATTCGATCATTCCCGACAATCCGAACCAACCGTACGACATCCGCGAGGTGCTCAATGCGGTGATCGATCCTGATAGTAGCATGGAAGTGCATGCGGATTACGCCCGCAACATGGTGATCGGTTTTGCTCGGGTGGCTGGCCGTACCGTGGGTTGTGTGGCCAACCAACCCGCTACGCTCGCCGGGGTGCTCGATATCGATGCCAGCATCAAAGCCGCGCGTTTCGTGCGTTTCTGCGATGCCTTCAATATTCCACTGCTCGTATTCGTGGATGTGCCCGGTTTCCTGCCAGGCACCGATCAGGAGTGGCGCGGTATCATCAATCATGGCGCGAAGCTGCTCTACGCTTTCAGCGAAGCCACTGTGCCGCGCATCACCGTGATAACCCGTAAGGCTTACGGTGGTGCGTATGATGTGATGAATTCCAAGCACATTGGAGCTGATATGAACTTCGCCTGGCCCAGTGCGGAGATCGCCGTGATGGGGGCGAAGGGCGCTGCGGAGATCATCTTCAAAGGAGAGATCGCCAAAGCCGCAGACCCTGCAGCGAAACTCGCCGAGAAGGAGGCGGAATACAAGAAGCAGTTCGCCAACCCCTATGAAGCCGCCGCTCGCGGATACGTGGATGCCGTGATCCGTCCGTCGGAAACGCGCCAACGCATCATCGCTGCACTGGATATGCTGCGCAACAAGGTGGAGAAGCTGCCGCGCAAGAAACACGGCAACATACCGCTGTGATCCGCGTAGAACGGTCTTCTCTATTCCGCGCATGAAGTTCACCGTCGTAACCCCCAGCTTCGGCCAACTCCACTATCTCAAGCTGAATGCCGCCTCCATCGCGGATCAGCGTGCAGCAGGTATCGAGGTGGAGCATGTCGTGCAGGATGGCGGCAGTAAGGATGGCACTCGGGAGTGGTTGTTGACCCGGCCGGACATCAAGGGCATAGCCGAAGCGGATAATGGTATGTACGATGCCATCAACCGCGGCATCATGAAAGGGCAGGGCGATATCTTCTCCTGGCTCAACTGCGATGAACAGTTCCTGCCCGGCACGCTCGCTGCCGTGAAGGCCTTCTTCGAGCAGCATCCCGAAGCCGACATGGTGGCCGGGGATACGCTCGTAGTGGATGCGCAGGGTGAATACCAATGCCACCGCAAAGCCGTGGTGCCCACTACAGGCATCCTGCGGCTAGGGCGAACACCAGTGCAAAGCTGCTCCCTCTTCTTCCGCGCCAAACTCGTGAAGGGCCCAGATGCCATTCTCTTCGATCCTCAATGGCGTGCCATGGGCGATTGGGCTTGGCTGCGCGACCAGAATGCCCGTGGTGCACGCATGCTCCGGCTGCCGCGCTTTCTGGCCACTTTCGTGGATGATGGTAGTAACCTCGGCATGAGCCCGCGCGCTGTACAGGAGACACGGGCCGTCTATGGCGCGCTCTCCACCTGGCATCGCGCAACGGAATATGCTGTGCGTGGTGCGGATTACGCCCGCAAGATCCTGGATGGCTACTATTCCCAGAAGCCGTTCGACTATGCGATCTATGACGCTGATCCGGCTTCGCCTTCCGGTGTTTCCGCTTCTCGCCGTAGCCGCCATGTGGCCAAGCCCACGTGGCATTGGAAGGGTCGCGCGCACTGAGCGTTGCACCTCTCCGTTGAGAACTTCCTGATCGCTATCAACCTAACGTTGAACGGTCGCGATAACTTGCGGCACTTCGGAACGGATCGCATGGTGAAAGGCTCTCACGGCCAAGCGACCGGCCTTGATCGGATATGGATCGCCCTTACGGACCGCTGCTTCTCCCGCTCGTGTTCGCCCTCCTCCTAGGTGCTGCGTTCGTTGCCGTTCCCGTATCCGCGCAGCCCGCACCAACACGCGCCACTGTGGAGGCGATGCCGGACGATACCGCGAAGGTGTTCCTGCTCAGTGATCAGTGTTTCGCCTACCGCCGCAAGAATGTGGATTCGGCGCTCTATTTCGGTGAACGCGCACTTCAATTGGCCCGAACGCTGAAGTTCCCCAAAGGGGAAGCCCAGGCCCTGAACGATCTCGCCATCATACACATTGATCGTAGTGCATATGCCGAAGCGGATACGGCACTGCGTCGTGCGCTCTCTATTCGCCGTCAACTTGGCGACACGGCTGGCGTTGGTGCCGTACACAACAAGCTGGGTAACCTCTACCAATCACAGTTGCGGCTGGAGGAAGCGCTGGTGGAGAACCAGCAGGCACTCGCCTTGTTCACGGCACTGGGAGACCGCAAGAAGGAAGCCTTGATCCTAAGCAATATCGCTGTCATCAACTTCAATATGCGCCAGTTCGACCACGCGTTGGAGTATCACCAGGCCGCAGCCGAAATGCACCGCACCTCCGGCGATAGCGCGGGCCTGGCCACTTCGCAAGGCAACATGGCCAATGTGCTGCTTTCCTTGGGCGATACCACCCGGGCCTTGGATCTGTTCAAACAAGCGGGGTCGTATTTCAAAGGGCGAGGCCTCTTGCGCGAGTATGCCGTGCAGGCCAATAACGAGGCTGGTGTGCGGTTGGCACAAGGCGATGCCACGCGCGCTATCGCCCTCTATTCCGAAGCCTTGCGTATACGTGAGGAGGGTGGCGACCGAAAGGCGATGGCATCCACCCGCACGGGATTGGCCGATGCATTCCTCTTCCAAGGCCGTACCAATGAGGCGCGTAAGATCGCCCTGGAAGCACTAACCCTGGCTACCGAAGTGGGTGCGACCAATGAAATGATGCAGGCCAACAAGTTGATGGCACGTATCCATGCGCGCACCGGCCGGGCGGATAGTACGTTGATCTACCATGAGCGGTATGCGGCCTTGCGCGATTCGGTCTTCAGTACCGATACCGGTAAGCGTATCGCCGATCTACAAGCGCGGATCGGTCTACAACAGAAGGAACATGAACTGCAACGGCAACGCGCCACGCTGAGCGAACAGAACTTGGAGATCGCAGAGCTGGGGCGAAAGGCGGAAAGGCGCAATTTCCTGCTGGCACTGGCCTTTGGTGGCATCGGCGCGGTCGTGCTCGGCGGCTTGGTGGTGTTGCAGGCCCAGCGGCGCAAAGCAGCCGCCCTGCGCGATGCGGCCGTGATCGCAGAACGCGAACAAGGACTCAAGACCTTGGTGCGCCAGACCGATGAAGAACGCAAACGTATCGCCAGCGAACTGCACGACGGTGTTGGGCAATTGCTCACCGGCCTGAAGTACCGCATCGAGTCCATCGCCGATCCGGATGGACGCCTGTCCGATACGTTGGCATTGGCCGATGAAGCCGGACGTGAAGTACGCGATATCGCGCACCGTATGATGCCGCGCTCATTGGAAGGCAGTGGCCTCGTTCCCGCAGTGGCCGATATGCTCGATAAGGCGTTGAATGCACCTGGCATGCGAAAGACCTTCGAGCATCACGGGTTGGAGCAGCGCCTTGCTCCCGATGTGGAAACAGGCATCTATCGCATCGCGCAGGAGCTGGTGAACAACATCATCAAACATGCCAAAGCCAGCATGGTGGATGTACAATTGCTGCGGAACAAGGATGTGGTGGTGCTGATCGTGGAGGATGATGGGATCGGTATCGATGCGGGGCGCTCCGAAACGGGTCTTGGCCTTCGCAATCTGCGCGATCGTGCTCGCGTACTGAACGGCAGCATCGAGCTGGTGAACAACCATGGTAAGGGAACCTGTGCAACATTGCGGGTTCCCGTGAATACCGCAAGTGAACATGGATACTGATATCAGGATAGCCGTTTGTGATGACCACCGCGTGGTGACCGAAGCACTGAGCGACATGTTCAATGCGGTGGAAGGCCTCAACTGCGTAGGAACCGCGGCGCAAGGGGAAGAAGCGCTATTCCTGCTGAAGCATGTTACCGTGGACGTGCTGCTCACCGACTTGGATATGCCTGTGATGGACGGCTTCGAACTCCTCACCAGTGTACAACGAAAGTATCCGGAGACCAAAGTGATCGTGCTTTCCATGCATGACGAAGCCGCACTGGTGAAACGCGCCATGGAACAAGGGGCCGACGGCTATGTGGTGAAAACCGCGGGAAAGGATGAGCTCATCCTGGCCGTACGCGAAGTGTTCGCTGGTCGTCGCTACTTCGGTGGAAGTGCCACGGATGCCTTGCTCGGGCGGAACACTGCCGGTGCTAATGGGAACGGGGTACTGGCCGGTCTTACCGAACGGGAAGTGGAAGTGTTGGCCGCCTTGGCTGAAGGCCTTGGGAACAAGGAGATCGGTGAGCGGCTCTTCATCAGTCCGCGCACCGTGGATACGCACCGCACCAACCTCATGCGCAAGCTGGATACGCACAACGTGGCGGCTTTGGTTCGCATCGCCATCAAGGCAGGGTTGGTGCGTTGAGCGCGGCGTACGGTCTTCACCGTAGCAGAACACGGGCCATAACGGAGATCCTGTGGGCGTATCATGGGTCAACTGAAACACAAACTCGACCCATGTTCAACCGTATCACACGCACACGCACACGAACCACTCTCCTGATCGCCCTCGCCACCGTGGTGAGCTTGAGCGCCTGTAAGAAAGACGAAACCGAACCACCGGTGGTGGATGTTCCATCGGGTGGCGGTAGCACCAACACCACGCCCAGCACCACACCCACCTTCAATGGCGCTGCAGCCGTGCTGGCCGCAGTGAGCACGGCCTCCACGCAGACCATCCCTGGTCTCGGCGAGGTGGCCGTGGACACCAATACCGGCGCGGCCTTCTTCCACGATGATGCTGGCACAGGCGTTCAAGTAGGATCCGTTTCCCTCAACAGCAATGCGCTATCCTTTCTCAATGGTGCGTACACCTTCACCCCCGGCGCCACCAACCCGCTCGGTATCGACTTCAACTCGGGCGTAACCTGGGAGGTGGCCGGTGGCAACGGCTTCTCCGCCTTCACCCGCAACGCGACCGCTATCGCATTCCCTACGGCCGGTGCCATCACCAGCAGCGCCACGGTGGATCGCAGTGCAGGTTACACGCTCACCACCGACTTCGTGAACAGTGCCGATAGTGTGTACTTCATCATCGGTAACGTACTGCTGCGTCGCGGTGCCAACACCGGAACGTGCACCTTCAGCGCAAGCGAGCTCGGTGGGCTCTCCGCTGGCCAAAGCCTCGCCATGGTGGCAGCTTTCAACTACTACAGCGAAACCATCGGCGGCAAGGAGATCTACTTCGTGAAGGAACGTGTCCTTTCCCGTTCGGTCACCATTCAATAAGCGCAGCATCCATCTTCAAGAACGCCCCCATACCCGGGGGCGTTCGTATTTCTTAACAAGCCAACGGGGAGCGGTTTATTCACCCTACCTAATTTCGTTGGATACAACACCGAGAACATGTTCCTGAAACTCGCCTCACTGGTAGCAGTCGCCGCACTGGCCCTCACCCCGCACGACCCACTCCCCGACCTCACCATCGGCACGCCCATGCCCGCTGCGGAGATCAAGATGAAAGATGTGAACGGGAAGGACATCAGCCTGAAGGATGCCGCCGGAAAGAACGGCCTACTGGTGGTCTTCTCCTGCAACACGTGCCCCTTCGTGGTAGGTGGGGAGGATAGCGACGGTTGGGAAGGGCGTTATCCCGAGCTGGCGGCCTATGCGCAACGTCATGGCGTGGGCATCATCTTCGTGAACAGCAACGAAGCGAAACGCAACGACGGCGATGGCTATGCCGATATGCAGGCACGCTACAAGGAGAAGAAGTACAGTGGATCCTATGTGCTCGATGCCGGAAACAAGGTGGCCGATGCCTTCGGCGCACGCACCACGCCGCACGTGTTCCTCTTCGACAAGGACCTGAAGTTGGCCTACAAAGGCGCCATTGACGATAACGTGGGCAAAGCCGCACAAGTGAAGGAGCGTTACGCGGAAAAGGCCATCGCCAACGTATCCGCAGGCAAACCTGCCGATCCGGCCACTACCCGCAACCTCGGTTGCAGCATCAAGCGCGTGGTCGTACCGCATCACCACTGAGCGGACCATACTTCTGCTGACAACGCCGTGTTCCTTAGGGGAAAGCGGCGTTGTTCATTTGTTGAAAACAACTTGCCGCGCTCCCCAACAGTGGGCCGTTCCTTTGTGTCAAAGGCTTTTTCCGGATGAACGTTCTCTTGATCGGTGGTGGTGGACGGGAGCATGCTATGGCGTGGAAGATCGCACAGAGCTCCCTGCTTGATGAACTCTACGTATGTCCTGGCAATCCGGGTACCGTGCGCCATGGCCGCAACGTGGACCTGGACCTTCACGACCAGAAGAAACTGCGGTCCTTCCTCTTGGAGAAAAGGATCCGCATTGTGGTGGTCGGCCCGGAAACACCGCTGGTAGAAGGGTTGCACGATCGCATCGCCGCAGATCCACAACTAGCCGAGGTCACCGTGATCGGCCCTCGGAAAGAAGGTGCACGCCTGGAAGGCAGTAAGGACTTCGCCAAGGAGTTCATGTTCCGGCACAACATCCCCACGGCCGCGCACCGCAGCTTTTCCAAAGGTGAATTGAAGGAGGCCATTGAGCACATCGAACGTTCACCTGCACCGTATGTGATCAAGGCAGATGGCTTGGCAGCAGGCAAAGGCGTGGTGATCACCAGCGACAAGAAGGAAGCAGCCAACGTGTTGAAGGATATGCTGGAAGGTAACCGTTTCGGTGCTGCTGGCGAACGCGTGGTGATCGAGCAATTCCTGAAAGGGGTGGAGGTTTCGGCCTTCCTGATCACCGACGGCGAATCGTTCAAGATGTTGCCGCCCGCCAAGGACTACAAGCGGATCGGCGTAGGGGACGCGGGCCCCAACACCGGGGGCATGGGTGCCGTGTCACCAGTCCCTTTCGCCGACAAGGATTTCATGCAGAAGGTACACGATCGCGTGGCGGCTCCCACCATCCGCGGTCTCAAGAAGGATGGCATTCCGTACAGCGGCTTCCTCTTCATGGGCCTGATGAACGTGAACGGCGAACCCTATGTGATCGAGTACAACGTGCGCCTGGGCGACCCCGAGACACAAGCCATTCTACCACGTCTGCGCAGCGACCTGCTCGACCTCTTCGAAGGCATCGCCTCGGGTACGCTGAGCGAACGCCATGTGGATGTGGACGATCGTACGGCCGTTACCATCGTATTGGCCAGTGAGGGTTATCCCGGGGAATATGCTACGGGCAAACCCATCGTCGGTATGGAACTCGTGCGCGAGGCTTATGTGTTCCAAAGCGGAACGGCCATGAAGGATGATCGGTTGGTGACAGCAGGTGGGCGGGTGCTCACCGTTACCGCCTTCGGAAAGGACTTGGAGCAGGCCATCCTAAGCGCACAGCGCTCTGCCGCACTGATCGATTTCGAAGGCCGTTATCTACGTTCGGACATCGGCTTCGACCTGGTGAAGCAACCCTCCAACAAGTCTAGCACACCCGTAGCCCGTTAGGCCAGGGTGCCGTCCTGCTTGGCCTTGCGGTTGTAGCGGCCCTGCCACATCAACCAATAGACCAGGCCGAAACCCAGCAACAAGCTGATCAACGTGACCGGGAACCATCCCATCCAGGACAGAACGCTCAACGTGGCTTCGAGGAAGTGGCCGATGGCGAAGACGATCTTTTGCATCGTTGGTAGTGCTCTAACGGGTCAAAGATAGACAGCCTCGCCGAACCAGCCCCGCCATGCTCGCACGCACCTTCCGCAGTAACCAACCAGGCGTTCTGGTTCTCTTGCTGCTATTGGTGCCCGGCCTGCTGCTTCCCCATTTTTGGGCCACACCCCCTGCACTTGTCCAAGGTATGCCCTTGGCGCTGGTCTATGCGCACTTCTTCGGCCTAGGTGGTTGGGTCTACGGAACGGCCGTTCTGTGTACCACGGCGCTGCTCGCCTTACAGGTAACTCTCCTCACCAACGCCACCGATCTGGTGGATCGCCGCCACCACCTACCTGGACTGCTGGTGCCTATTGCCGTGGCGTTGACGGTGCCGCCCGGTGCTGCCGGTGCCGCTTTCTTCGGGTTGCCCTTCGTGGTGTGGGCGATGCACCGCACCTGGAGCATCTCCAGTGGTGGCAAAGCCTTGGGCGCCTTGTTCGATGCCGGTCTGCTGCTGGGTATTGCGGCACAGTTCTATGTGCCGTTCGCTTTCCTCCTGGTGGTGGTGTGGGCGTCCGTCTCTGTGATCCGGCCCTTCCAGTGGCGCGAATACCTGGTTCCTTTCGTTGGTCTTGCTCTGGTCTTCTACCTCGCTTGGGGCGTGCTCCGGCTTATGCACCTACCAGCCGGGGAACCCTTGCGCACCGTGGTGGGCTCCACCGTCGGGTTGTCCAAGGCACCATACGGTTTCGGCTGGACGCTCGCGCTGGTCCTGGTTCCGCTGCTGCTCGTTTCCGCTTTGCGTTTCACAGAACATTATGGCCGGGGGGTGGTGCGCGAACAGAATATCCGGAGCGCCTTCATCGCATTCTCCATCACCATGCTATTGCTGGCCGGATTGGTCAGCTTGATCGCCGGGGTCTTCCCTGTGGTGTTGTTGGCGGTTCCTGCAGGCCTGCTGGCCACCTTCGGCTTGATCGGCACGCGCCGCGCCTGGTTGGGTGAAACGGCCGTCTTCTGCTTGGTGCTCATCGCCTTGTGGTTGCAATATGCCTAAGTAGGCCGTCTCGTACCTTCGCGCCGCGCTGCCTTTACCCCAGCGCATGCCACGGATGAAATTCGGCGTCGTCACCTTCCCAGGTTCGAATTGCGATGAGGATATGATCTATGTACTGGAGACCACCACGCTACGGCCTGTGGTGAAGCTCTGGCACAAGGATCACGATCTGCAAGGGGTGGACATGGTGGTGCTGCCCGGCGGTTTCTCCTTCGGCGATTACTTGCGCAGCGGTGCCATCGCACGGTTCTCTCCCATCATGCAGGAAGTAGCGGCCCATGCCAAACGTGGTGGCCTCGTGCTCGGTGTCTGCAACGGTTTCCAGGTCTTGTGTGAAGCAGGTCTGGTCCCCGGTGCGCTGCTGCACAACGAAGGCCAGAAGTTCATCGCACGCAACACATACATCCGCCCGGCCACACGCAGCACCGTGCTTACCATGGGCGTGCCGGATAGGGCCTTGAAGATACCGATCGCACACGGTGAAGGGCGTTACCATGCCGACCCCGTGGTGCTCAATTCCTTGAAGGAGCATGATCAAGTGCTCTTCCGCTACTGCGATGCCAACGGCAAGGTGACCGATGCGGCCAACCCGAACGGCAGCAAGGAGAACATCGCAGGGGTATGCAACAGGAACCGCAATGTGTTCGGCATGATGCCCCATCCGGAGCGTGCTGCCGATGAACGCCTGGGCAATACCGATGGCAAGTGGCTCTTCGAGTCGCTCCTGCAAACGGCGCTCAGCAAGGCTTAAGG
>JAEYWT010000335.1 GCA_023428865.1 Bacteroidota bacterium
CGACCGGTCAGGCGACCGGACCGATCCCCTGAACACGGACCAGGACAATTCTGGTTAAGCCCCCTTCAGTCGTTGAGCCAACGCTTCGTGGAGGATGATCCCGGTGGCAACGGATACGTTCAGGGAGCCGATGGAGCCTGCCATGGGGATCTTCACCAGCTCATCGGCCATCCGCAGTACAGCGTCGCTGATCCCTTCATCCTCAGCACCCATTACGATCACCAATGGGCCTTTCAGGTCGCACTGAGCCAGTGGCATGGCGCCTTTTTCGGTACACGCCACAATGCGCAGACCGTGGTCGCGGGCAGCGCGCAAACCATCTGTAAGCCTGCTTACGCGGCAAACCGGTTTCCGTAGCAAGGCACCGGCAGAACTCTTCACGGCATCGGGTCCCAAACGGGCGGTTCCCATTTTCGGCACCAATAGAGCATGGGCCCCAAAGCATTCGGCGCTGCGGGCGATCGCCCCCATGTTGCGAACATCGGTAACGCTGTCCAATGCCAGTATCAATGGGGTCTCGCCGTTCTCGTAGGCTCGGGTGATCACCTCGTTCAGGTCCTGTTCTTCCACCTGGCTTAGGAAAGCGATCACACCTTGATGTTCGGTACGTGTAAGGCGGTCGAGCTTTTCCACGGGTACCGGCTGCCAGGGAATCTGGCGGTCCATGGCCAACTGGCGGATCTCCTTGATGCCATCGCCACCAGCCTCGCGGCGGATCAGCAGCTTCTCTACGTTCTTGCCTGCACGCAAGGCCTCTATCACGGGCCATATGCCGCATACCATGTCGTTCGCTGCCATGGGGCAAAGGTGGGGCTTTAGCAGCAGTTATCCCTGCCCGCTAGAGCGCATCTCAAAAAAGCTCTTGGCAGCGAGCGAGAGGTACTTCGCGACCAGGCAGGGGCGTCGAAACCGAGCATAGTCGGGTGCTCTGTGAGGGCTTCGACAACGACGCATGGGCGTGAAAGACCCGAGCGTAGCCCGAAGGGCTTTTTTGAGATGCGCTCTAGTTCTGGTACACGCGACCATTGCGCCAACTCTCCACATTCCGGTACCACGCACCTTTCAATAAAGGGTCGCGTTCCAACACCAGGTCATTGTCGTTCAACGCACCATTGCGGCGTTTGAAGGTGAAGCTCAAACTCATCAGGTTGTTCTCTTCACCGAAGATCCAGGTTTCGGAAAGGTCGTTCTTATAGATGGAGGTGGGCACCCCGAAGATGATGTGGACCAAGCCACGATCCGTACGCCAGCCTTCAGATTCGGCCGTGAAGTGGCGGTTGGCGTTCTCCACTCGACCATAGAAGATGCGGATGGCTTCCCGGCCGCGCTCCCGATCGCCCGCTGCATTGATCCAGAACTGCTCAATGGCCTGCCGCACGTTCCCGCTCTTCACGATCCGGTCGAATTCCTGGTTGGACGTGATGTAACGCAACGGCTTCAGCAGGTCGTCTTCGGTAGCAACGATGGGGTAGGCCTCGGAAACGGAGTACACCGCATAGGCGGGTGTGTTGCTGGTGTCGCTATAGATACGGTATGCTCCGGGCGCGCTTAGGTCCAGGGTGAAGTTCCCGTCGGCATCCGCCACCGTGGTGAAGCTCGCCTCGGCTGCCGCGTTCAGGGATGGGTCTGCTGGGGCGGACGTGGTGAATACGGGTGCCGGCAAAGCCGTTCGCGCTGGGAACCGCCGAACGGTAAGGGTCTTTCCGGTACAAGCCTCGCAGCGCACCCGCACGGCACCACCTTTGAAGTGATCCGCGAAATAGGGAAGGCCATAAGCGGTGTCCACTGGCATGAAGTATTGCCCCGATGGTCGCCCGTCACGTTCCACGCGGATGAAGACCGTGCTCGTGGCATCGCGGTTCAGGTCACGCGCCATTACCTTCAGGATGAAGGAGCGCCGTTCGTTGCGCCGAAGGTCCATGCTGCCGATCAGTTCCTTCTCCTCGCTCGGCGACTGGCTGGCATCATCGATCACCGTGCTGGCACTGTCCAACAGCAGCTTCGAGCCAAAGGCTTCGTACGACTCGTAGCTGATGCGTACCACCGCATGGAAAGGCCCGCCCGTTCCATCGCTCTTGTACAACAGGTCGGTGGTGTTCAGTTTGAAGTACACCCGTGATCGGTCATTGCCTACATGGTGTACACGCACCTGCAAGGGCATCTGCGTACTGCCCTTGCCGTAGAGATAGGAGAAATTGTCGCGCTTGCTCAGCGGAGCCGATGACGAGCATGCGGCCAACAGTACGGCGGCTAACGAGGCGAAAAGCACGGTCCGCAATACGCTCATGGCTGCAAGTCGGTTGTTTGTTCCAACGCACGTTCCAACAGTTTCGCGTGCAGGCTCTTGTTGGTCTTGGCACCGAGTTCCTTCAGTAGCTCCACCTGGCGCACCAGATTGCCGGGGCCTTCGCTCAGCTTTCCCAACGCCTTCTCGTAGCTGTCGTTCGCGTCCTTTACGTTCTTGCCGATCCGCCCCAGGTCCTCCGTGAAGCCTACGAACTTCTCGTACAGTGCTCCGGCCCGCTCGGCGATGGCCATGTGGTTACGCGCGATCCGTTCATGTTTCCAGATCCCGTGTATGGTGCGCAAGGTGGCCATCAAGGTGCTGTGTGTCACCATCACCACTTGCCGATCATACGCCTCTTGGAAGATCTCTGGCCGTTGGCGCAGGGCGAGCAGGAAGGCCGGTTCAATGGGCACGAACATCAGAACGAAGTCCACGCTTTGTACGCCGTACAGTTTGCTGTAGTCTTTTGCGCCGAGGTCTTTGGCATGGGCGCGCAGACTGTCCACATGGGCCTTCAACAGGCGTTCGCGTTCCCCTTCATCGGTGCTCGCTACAAAACGATCGTAGCTCAACAGCGATACCTTCGAGTCGATGATCAGGTGCTTGCCATCGGGCAAGTTCACCACCGCATCGGGTCGCAACCGCGAACCATCGCTCAAGGTGGTGCTTTCTTGCATGCTGTATTCCTGGCCACGCACCAAGCCCGAACCGTCCAGGAGTTTCTCCAGCAGCATTTCACCCCAAGCCCCTTGGGCCTGGGTATCGCCTTTCAACGCACGGGTCAGGTTGTCGGCATCCTGGCTCAAGCGTTGGTTCTGCTCCACCAGTTTGGCTACCTCGCTCTTCAACAAGTGGCGCTCTTTTCCTTCGCTTTCGTAGGCATCGCGCACCTGTTTCTCGAAATCGCGGATGCGGTCGTGCAACGGTTGTAGTATGGTGCCGAGCTTTTCCTGTTGTTGATGATTCAGTTCTTTCCCGCGTTCGGTAAGCAATCGGTTGGCGATGTTCTCGAACTCGGTGGTCATGCGCTGCTGTGCCTGCTCCAGCTCGGCGCGCTGTGAGTCCAGTTTTTCCTGTAGGCTTTTGCTGCGCTGGGTTTCGGCGGCGAGCAAGGCGTTCAGATCCATCGCTTCGCGGATGCGCTGCTGATTCTCGGTGGTCTGTTCGTTCAGCCTGCGTTCCAATTCGGCGCGTTCTTGGGCATGTTGGTCGCGCAACACGGCCAGCAAGCCACTATCCTTACCGCGCAGGTACCACAAGCAGGCCAAGGCACCGCCAATGATACCCAAGGCGAGCCCTAGCATTAGCGCCGTCGTATCCATTGGCACGAAGTTACGGCCTCAATTGTCCAGGATCACCACCAAGGCGCCAACGGGTACCTGGTCGTACAGGTGTATCACATCGGCGTTGCGCATGCGCACGCAGCCCATGCTGCTGGCGGTGCCCACGCTCTTTTCGTTGGCTGTACCGTGTATATAGATGTAACGCGCATGGCTGTCCACGTTGCCGCCCCGGTTCAGGCCCGGCTCCAGCCCTTCCAACCAGAGTATCCGCGAGGTGATCCAGTCCTTGTCCACGCCAGCGAAGTCCGGGTCGGCCAGTTCTCCGGTGAAGAGCCTGTCCTTCAAGATGCCGAGGGCGGGTACATCGTCACCGATCTTCTCGCTGATGCGGTGCAGTCCCGTCGGTGTGCGCCAGCTACCATCCGCACTGCCTAGTCCTGCTTTGGCGGTGGCCACCGGGTAGGTTCGCATGATCCGCATATCGCGCACGTGGAACAGGGCCTGTCGGCGCACCGATACGTAGAGCACATCGCCGGTGAAGGACTGCTGCGGATAACGTGCCTGGAGGTATTCCAACAGCAGGTCCACTAGACCTTGATAAGGGCCATTGGCCGATGCGCCGATCGCGTGGGTAAGCAGCAAGGCGAGCAGCAGTGAGCGCACCATGCTTCAAAATTAGGACTGCTGGAACAGGTTGCTATGCCAACGAGGTGACACCATCAGAACAAACTGATGAACCCGAAGTGGACCTTACCGCCACGCAATTGTACGGGGTTGTCGAATTGCTGGCCCAGTGCGTAGGTGAGGCTGAACAAGCCGGCCTTGGTCTCGAAGGTGGTGCCTACACCGAAACCCAGCGGTGTGTCGGTACTGAACTCCTGCTGCACCCTACGTTCCCACCACGCTTGATCGGCGAAGAGGAAGAAGTTGCTGTTCTCCTCGAATACGAAGCGATACTCCACGGTGCCGATGGCATAGCTGGAGCAGAAGATCGAGGCTTCGTCCACTCCACGTAGGGTCTTCAGGCCGCCCATGCGGTAGAGTTCGTTGGCGTACAGATCGTCATTCACCATGCGGCCGCCTTGCGCAACGAAACGTATGGTGCTTCTGCGACCGAAGGCAACATGGGCCACGGCGGTCCCCAGTATTTCCAGTTGCACGGTGCTTATCTCCGGCGGCTGTTCCGCCAAGCCGAACGCCGCCTGGCTGGTGCGTTTTCGGCCAGCGCTGCCTTCGAGCTGCACGGCATGGCCACGGCGTGGATTGAAGCGATAATCGAACCGTTCACGGGTGAGCCCGAGGCCGTAACTGATCAAGGTCACATCGGCCAATCCGGGTTGAATGATGGTGTTGGACCCAAGCCGATCGCTGCTCTTGCTGTTCAGGAAAAGGGTCACCTTATCACCGCGCATCATCAGGTATTCAAGGCCCACACGCGAGGTCACTTCAATGAAGGTGGAGTCGCGTTTGAAAAGCTTCAAGCTGGCGTCTATTCCGAAGGGTGTGTTGAAGGCAAAGGGGAGGTTGGCGGCCACCTTCAGGTCTTGTGTGGCGTTCTGCAAGCTGCGCCAATTGAGGGCAATGGCCTCCCCGCGCCGCAAGGCGTTGCGCAAGCGTAGATCAATGTCCCCCGTTAGTTGCACACGGCCAGTGATCGCATCGGGCTGTAGGCCCAGAACCCCGTTGATGCTACTGGCTTTTTTGGTGTCCAGGAAGAGGAAGAGCTTGGTGCTCTCTGGAGTGAACTGTACATAGGGCCGTTGCTTCTGGGTAACGAAGGGCAGTTCGCGCAACCGCGTCTCCACGGCGTTCAAGACCGCTTCGTTGTACAGGTCCCCGGGTTTTATACCGATGCTCGCTTGCAGGTAGCGCGCGCTGGTGCGCACGGTGCCGCGCACCACCACGCTATCGTATTTCACCAACCGGCCACGGTCTGCGCGAAGCACGGCATGTAGTCCGTCCGTTGTCCGTTCAAGACTGTCTAGCCATACCCGGGTGAAGGGGTAGCCGGTGTTCTCGCAACTCGTGAGCAAGGTGCGGATGCTTCTGGAGAGTTGCCGGGGAGCGATCGGCTGTCCGTTGTAGAGTTTTTCGCGCAGGCCGGCCTCGCTGGCCAGTTCACCGGGTATGCCATAGGTGCGTAGCCGTGCCCAGCGGTAGGGCATGCCCACGGTGATCGGGCAAAAACTGCTATCGCCTTGGGTGAAGCAGGTGTCGCAGCTCGCTTCGAGGAAACCTTTGCCTTGTAGGAAGAGGATCTGCTCGTTCGCCGTGGCCTTCACCTCCTTCACTGTAGGTAGGGTGATGGGCCGCATCCATTTCTTGGGCAGTGTTGTATCCGCCCGGAACACCACTGTATGCCGTTGCGCCAGCACGGGTAGCGCAAGCCAGGCCAGCACGACCAAAAGGGCGAGCGGGCGCATCGGTCTCATGCCAAGGCCCAGTTGATGGGCTGCTTCCCTTGTGCCTCCAACAATTCGTTGGCGCGGGAGAAGTGGCCGCAGCCGATGAAGCCCCGATGGGCACTGAGCGGTGAAGGATGCGGAGCTTGCAGGATGTAGTGCTTATCGGCATCGATCAGGTTTGCCTTCTGCTGCGCGAAACGGCCCCAGAGCAGGAAGATCAACCCATGGTGTTGATCAGAAAGGGCGCCGATAGCCGCATCGGTGAAGCGTTCCCAGCCCTTGCCTTGGTGCGAACCGGCTTCTGCGGCACGCACGGTAAGTGTCGCATTGAGCAGGAGCACCCCTTGCTGTGCCCAGCTGGTAAGATCGCCATGGGCAGGCCGCGGTATGCCTAGGTCACGGTTCAGCTCGGTGAATATGTTCGCCAGTGATGGAGGAGGAGGTATGCCCGGTGGTACCGAAAAGCTAAGACCATGCGCCTGCCCCGGGCCGTGGTAGGGGTCTTGCCCAAGTATCACCACGCGCACCTGCTCGAACGGGGTGCTATGGAAGGCGTTGAAGATGGAGCGAGCCGGGGGGTAAATGGTGTGCTGCTCCCGTTCCGCCACCAGAAAACGCCGAAGTTCAGCGAAATACGGTGCTTGGAACTCCGCAGCCAGGGGCTCGTACCACCCTGGTCCAATATCCGGGCGCTTGGGTGCGTTATCGTCTTGGTTCATCCGGGAAACGAAGATCGCTGAAACCGATGTTGAAACATTTTCTGGTGCTGTTCGTTACACGGGCTAACTTTGTAACGTCCGGTGCGTACAACCGGTATAGACCATCCACCGAACAAACGAACGAACGATGAAAAAGGTGTTCCAAGCCATCGCGGCAGTCGTATTGACGGGTGCATTGCTCACCGCGTGCGGCTCCCACCAATCCTGCCCTGCGTACGGAAAGGTGAACAAGGTGCCTGCTGAAAAGCGCGCCTGATCGTATCGCCATTACCATTCAGCCCGGGCCATTGGTCCGGGCTTCCTTGTTTCCGAACCTATCGGTGATATGCGATCATCGATAGCTGAAGTGGACATCCTGCACAAGGTCCTCGCTTAAGCTGCGGGCCACCGGGCAGGTAAGGGCGGCGTTCTCAAGGATCGCCTTCTCGCGGTCGCCCAAGCCAGTACCGTCCATTTCTAGGTGTACCTCCACCCGTTCCACGCGTCGCGGGGCACTGGTCATGTGTTTCACCACCCTGGCGTTCAGGTTGTTCAGTGGGATATCCTTGTCGCGGGCGGCAATGCCCATGATCGTCATCATACAGCAGGCCAGTGCGGTGGAAAGCAGGTCGGTGGGGCTGAAGGCCTCACCGCGCCCTTGGTTATCCGGCGGGGCGTCGGTTATGATGGTCTGCTGACTGCGAAGGTGGGTGGCCTCGGTGCGTAGCCCTCCCAGATAGGTAACGTGTGCGGTATCCATGGTTCGGTGCCCGGCGTACCAGGCTGGGCCAAGGTAGCGTTGGCTTCGTAGCTTTGTTGGCCACAGCGTACATGCGTTCCATCCTTCCCCTGTTCGTGTTGCTGCTAAGCGGCCTGCAAAGTGTCGCTCAGCAGACGATCTACGAGGAAACACGCGTGCCATTCCGGCGCGAGATGTATGGCGGCATTCTACTGCATGGCGATGGCTGGGGACTACAGTTCTACCACGCCAAGTACAAGACCGCACGCGATCGCCGCCTGCTCGGTGTGGAGCTGGTGGGCATGAAGCATCCGAAAGAGGTGAAGAGCTTCAACCCGTATTACGAAGATGCCCGCGGCTATTTCTATGGCAAGGCCAACGCGCTGCTGATCCTGCGGCCCACCTACGGCCGTAAGTGGCAGATCACCGATAAGATCCGTCGATCAGGTGCGGAGGTGAACATCATCTGGGGCATCGGTCCATCCATCGGTCTGTTGAAACCGGTGTACCTGCAGATCGGCAAACCCGATCGGATCCCCTACGAGAACATCGCCGTGGAGCGATATGATCCTGCCAAACATGATGTACAGAACATCTATGGTCGTGCTACCTGGTTCAACGGGGTGGGCGAGATCACACCATACATCGGTGGCTTCGGACGAGTGGCCTTGAGCTTCGAGTATTCCAACGAGACCACAGGATTGAAAGGGATAGAAGTGGGAGCCACGGTGGACGCATACCAGAAGACCGTTCCCATCATGGCCGAGCTGGAAGGCGTGCGTAACAAGCAGTTCTTCTTCCAGTTCTACCTGGCATTGCAATTCGGCAAGAAATTCACCCAATGAGCGACGTGTTGTTGAAGGAAGGTGCAGAGCAACGGGTTCGTAAACCCGACTGGCTGCGTGTGAAACTGCCCATCGGCGAGAATTACCGGAAGGTGGCCAGCATCGTGAGCGAGCATAAGCTGCATACCATTTGCCAAAGCGGCAATTGCCCCAACATGGGCGAGTGCTGGGGCGCGGGTACTGCTACCTTCATGATCCTGGGCAATGTGTGTACGCGCAGTTGTGGCTTCTGCAACGTGGCCACAGGTCGCCCCGATGCGGTGGATCCATTCGAGCCTGCTCGTGTGGCCCGAAGTGTGGAATTGATGGGCGTGAAGCATTGCGTCATCACCAGCGTGGACCGCGATGATCTCAAGGACGGTGGCAGCGACATCTGGGCGCGCACCATCCGTGCGATCCGTAGGCGTACACCGGCCACCACCATGGAAACACTGATCCCCGATTTCCAAGGGAAGTGGGAGAACCTCGCCGTGGTGACCGAAGCCGCGCCGGACATCCTCAGCCACAACTTGGAGACCGTGCGCCGCCTGACCAAGGAAGTACGCATCCAGGCCAAGTATGACCGCAGTCTCGAGGTGCTCATGCGCGCCAAACGCGCCGGACTGCGCACCAAGAGCGGCATCATGCTCGGCCTCGGCGAAACGGATCAAGAGGTGGAAGAGAGCATGGACGATCTGCGCAGCGTAGGTGTCGACATACTCACACTTGGCCAATACCTGCAGCCTACCAAGAAGCACTTGGAAGTGGCTGAGTTCATCCATCCCGATCGCTTTGCACGCTTCAAGGAAGTGGGCATGGCCAAGGGTTTCCGTTTCGTGGAAAGTGGTCCGCTCGTTCGCAGCAGCTACCACGCCGAGAAGCACTTGTTCTGAATGAGAAGTTGTCAGTTCGCAGTTGTCAGGTACGCCACTGACAACGCATGTCTGACAACCACGAACTGACAACTACGAACTGACATGCGCATAGCCATCAACGGATTCGGTCGCATCGGACGTGTAACCGCCCGCATTCTTCAAGGGCGAAAAGACATCGAGCTCGTCGCGGTGAACGACCTTACGGACAACGAAACATTGGCACACCTCTTCAAGTACGACTCTGTACACGGCGTGTTCCAGGGCGAAGTGGGGTATGATGAGCAACACCTCATCCTCGGTGGTAAACAGGTGCTGGCCTTTGCGGAGAAGGATCCTGCGGCCTTGCCATGGGCCAAGCTCAACATCGATGTGGTGGTCGAGTGTACGGGTCTATTCCTCACCCGCGAAAAAGCTTCAGCACACCTGAAAGCTGGTGCCAAGCGAGTGGTGCTTTCCGCACCCGCCAAGGATGCCGACATCAAGACCGTGGTACTGGGTGTGAACGATCATGTGCTCGATGGCAACGACGAGATCATCTCGAACGCCAGTTGTACCACCAACTGCGCAGCACCCATGATCATGGGCATCCGTGACCTGTGTGGCATCGAAGATGGTTTCATCACCACCGTCCACAGCTACACGGGCGATCAACGCCTGCACGACGCACCGCACAAGGATCTACGTCGCGCCCGTGCTGCTGCTGTGAGCATGGTGCCTACCAGTACAGGCGCTGCGAAAGCCATCACGCGCATCTTCCCAGAGCTGGATGGTCGCTTGGGTGGCGGTGGTATCCGTGTTCCTGTTCCCGATGGATCGATCACCGACATCACCGTTCGCGTGAAGAACCTGAAGAGCGCCGACGAGATCAATGCACACTTCAAGCAACTCGCCGAGGGCAAGTTGAAAGGCATCCTGCGATACACCGAAGACCCCATCGTAAGCGTGGACATCGTGGGTGATCCCAACAGCTGCATCTTCGACGCACAGCTCACCAGTGTGGTGGGCAACATGGTGAAGATCATGGGCTGGTACGATAACGAGTACGGGTACAGCAGCCGCTTGGTGGATCTGGTGGCGCGCTTGGGGAAGCGTTGAACTCAAAGGGGCATTTGGCAGGTGCAGGAGCAAATAAGCTATACTGGCAGATCGTTCCGGCGTGGCGTGGAAGACCGTTCCCCATGTCGTTGCGATGCATCACGTACTTGCTCCTGCACCTGGTATTTCAGACCGCTGGCCCACCCGTTATCCTCACATCAGCACTCAACGCCCCATCACCCATCCGCTTCATCAATTTCACTTCTGTTCCATCGAACACACCATACGTGTAGTAGGTGATCCAATCGCCGAGGTTGATGTAGCGAGACCCAGGCCTCACCTCCATGTCGATCGGCAGGTGCCGGTGCCCGAAGAGCATGAAGTCGTAGTGCTTCTTTGACAGTTGTTCGTGGCAGTATTGCACCAGCCATTCCTTGTCCTCGCCCAGCCACTTGCGGTCGTTCTCGTAGCTCTTCTTCCGGCTGCGTCCGCTCCAGAAATCACCCAGCCATAGACCGAAATTGGGATGTAGCCGTGCGAAGAGCCATTGGCTGACCCGACTGCGGAACACCTTCTTGATGAACTTGTAGCCCTGGTCGCCCGGGCCAAGGCCATCGCCGTGACCGATCAGGAACTTCTTGCCGTTGATGGTGCGTTCGATCGGCTCGCGGTGCGCGATCACACCGGTCTCCTTCGGCACGTAGTCGAAGATCCACATGTCGTGGTTGCCGATGAAGAGATGTACGGGTATGCCGCGGTCGGTCAGTTCGGCGAGCTTTCCGAGGAAGCGCACGAAGCCGCGCGGCACGGCGTACTTGTACTCGAACCAGAAGTCGAAGAGGTCGCCCATGAGGATGATCTCCGTCGCATCCTTCGCGGCTTCATCCAGGAAGGCTATGATGCGTTTCTCACGAGCGAGGCTGCTCGTCGCATCGGGCACACCGAGGTGGAAGTCGCCGAGGAAATAGATGCGGCAGTTGGTTGACATATCCTCCAAACCTAGTGAAAGCAGCCAGTGGTCAGTTGCCAGCAGTCAGTGAATTCCACAGGGGCGACTGCGAACGATATGGCGTTCATCGCCGGCGATCTCCTTTGGAGCACTAGACATAAGGAGAGTTCATGACGGAGTGGATCAACTTGCCACTTTCTTCCACGAGTCCGTTCAACTTTTCATATTGGTCTTCGGTGATCAACTTCTTGCGTTTGCCGAAAATGAGCAGGGATCGCGTTTCATTGCACGATCCCTTCGCGATCACGAGGTATTTCATGCGGTCGGGCTTTGTGGGGCGTTCAAAGCCCTCGGCAATATTGCTGGGGACGGAGACCGCAGATCGGTACACTTGATCTACGAAAGAGAATCGCTTGCATTCATCAACAGCATCAGTTACCGCTACTGCCATGTCCATGGACTTCTGCCATGCGAAAGAGTCCTCGAAACGTTTGATGGCCATGAGTCTTGTTTTTGGATGGATGTCAAGGTAGCTATCCCTGGACGATCTCTGCATTACTGAGTACTGATAGCTGGCTGCTGACTACACACGATTGGTCAGAAAGAACTATTTCACGGTTTCAGGTTGCGGATGGCTCGTGTGGGATCCAGTTTGTCCAGTGCGAAGATGAAACGTATCCGGTCGCTGATGGAACGATCAAGGAACTTCTCTTCGTCCAGGATGCGCTCGCTCACCACCAGGGGTAACCAGATCTCCAGCACATCACGAATGGCAATGATGCCAACACCGGCCTCGTAGTAGGTGGCTGATGAGGTGCTTCTTCCTTGGGTCGAGATCAGGGTGATCGGCACCACGCCTACACTACCGAATAATGCGAGAGGCAATCC
>JAEYWT010000128.1 GCA_023428865.1 Bacteroidota bacterium
CCAGGGAAAGAGTGTTCAGGGTTTAGGAACGAATGATGAACAACCGCACTGGCCAAAGGGTTCACTGATCGAGTTGTCCGCTTCAAAAAATCGTCGTGATGGGGAGGCTGCCGCTCAACGAGCGCTATGTGAACCGGGGGTTCCGATCAAGAGGAAAGGGCTCCCCCGCCATTGAGAGGCCATGACCATTCAATGCCTTCGGAAGGATTCAGCCGAGCAGAAGACACGGCACAGCGCGATCCTCAGCGCCGATCGTAGTGGAGCAGGAACCTCGGCTCCAACTCCGTTGCACGACTGCTTGGGAAGAGGAAAGGAATACTAAGTCGCTGCGCCGGGAAATTCAACAGTTCCACTTCACTGTCCGGGACCAGACCCGCATCCAGCAACTCCTGCCGATGGTTGGCATCCGTATAGATGACCAGGCCGGGCGCCATGGCATCCCTGGCTTCCGCTGCATTGCTCAACCACGGAACGGGATAGCCCGCATAATAGTCGATGGCGCCACCACTCACCTGCATGGTATGGAATCGTCCGGGCTTCACCCCCTGAGCTGCGACCCATTGCCCGGCTTTGGCGTTCGCCTGGTAGCGCAACACGTTCGGATAGAACTGACCGTTCAAGACCACACCGAGCGCGATCATGATCCAGAAAGGCACCAAGAGCATGGACCTATCGGCAGTGGTGCGTCGAACGAACAAGAGCACCACCACACCCATGGCCATGGTGAACGCGAAGAAAGGCCAGCGGGCTTCTGGGAAAACAGTGTAGGTGAGCCACGACAACACCAACCAAAGAACCATGGCGAGGATAAGGTGCGCACGTTGCAGCCAGCCCGTGAGCAGGAACGAACCACGTGCGGCCACCACGGCGAACATCGGGACCGTCACAAAGAGGTAATGCGGCAGCTTGAACTGTGAAAGGGAAAGCGCGATGAAAGTGAGCACCGCGCCCACCATGCTGGCATACTCCGGCAGATGCGTGCGCAGAACAGTGCTGCGTAAGGCAGACCACAGACCAACGAGCAAGGCAATGGTCCATGGTAACAGTTGCCACAGCACTTCGTGGGTGAAGAAGAATACGGTGGAATCATCCTTCCAACGGTTCTCTCCGGTGATACGGCCGAAGCTCTGTTCCCAGAAATAGAAGCGCACACCATGCCAGCCATGTTGCTGATAAAGGCCGATGCACATGGGTACGAGCAAGGCACCGATGATCAACAGCGCTACCAGCAAGCGCGGATCCAAAAGCTTGTGCCATTTACGGGTGAAGACCAACTGACCACCAACGGCGAGCGCAGGGGCCATGGCTCCGATAGGGCCTTTCGCAAGCATGCCAGCGGCCACTGCGATGGATAGACCGATCAACTGGCTCCACTTGCCCTGTTCCAGCCAGGCACAGCCCAACCAGATCGCGGTCATCACCGAACCGGTTAGTATGGTATCGCAGCGTACATCATTACACATCAGGAAGAACGCAGCAGAGCAGCCATACATCAACATGGATCGAATGGCCACCTCGCGAGCATGGTAGAGTAAGGTGAAGCGGTAGGTGGCGAAGAGCCCAAGGAAAGCGAAGAGGATGCTGGGCAGGCGATAGCTCCAATCATGAACCCCGAACAGCGCGAACGAAAGTGACGATAGCCAGAAGAGCAGCGGCGGTTTATCCAGATAGTCGCCACCGCGGTAATGCAGTTGCAGTACGTCGCCGCTCACCATCATATCGCGCGACATGCCCGCATACTGGGCAGCGTCCACCTCCATCACATCCAAGCCGGCACCAAGGACTACCACCACCATGATGGCGAGCAGATGGAACAGGACGGACCGGCTGGACATGGCGGCGAAAGTAAATGCTTGTTAACGCCCGAAGCCTTCCGGGAACCACCTTTGTAACATTGCATGGAAGCCATGGGCAGAAGAGCGATCAGCACCCTGATGTTATTGGCCACCTTGAGCGTGATCGGCGTGGTGGTGATCCAATTGCTTTGGTTGCAACAGGCCTCGCATTACCGCGACGAGCAGGTGGTACTGAACCGCGAGCAGGCGATCCAACTGGAGAAGCAGTTCAACGATCGGGTGCTCATGGCCCTTACCGATGTCACCGAGCAGATCCTCTCCATCACCAAGGACCCCACCGACCTGTTCGATGCCGTGAAACAGGAACGACCGAACTACTTCGCCGTCACCATCAACGACACGGTGCATCCTTATCTATTGGAGGCCATGCTGCGGAAGGAGTTCAGCCGGCGCAACATACAGGAGGACTTCGAGTACGGCATCTACGACTGTTTCACGGACAGCATCGTTTATGGCAACTACGTTTCGGTGGATAGTGTACACACCGACTCCGTGGAGCATACCGAACTGCAGAAGCTGGACAAGGATGGGCATTACTTCGGGGTCTACTTCCCCAACCGGCGCAGCAGTTTGTGGGAAGAAGATGAGAACGCGTGGATGTGGATCTTCCCCTTCGTGGTCACCTTGATCGTGTTCAGCTTCTTCGCCTACAGCGTATGGGTGATCCTGCGCCAACGGAAACTGAGCGAGATGAAGAACGACTTCATCGGCAACATGACGCACGAGCTTAAGACGCCTATCAGCACCATCGCCTTGAGCAGTGAGGTGATCAGCGACCCGGATATCGTGAAGGAGCCGGATCGTCTGCGGGAATACGCCCGCATCATCCGTAGCGAGAACGAACGTTTGCGCACCCAGGTGGAACGCGT
>JAEYWT010000152.1 GCA_023428865.1 Bacteroidota bacterium
ACGGCTTGGTGAGCGACAGCGCCAGCACCTATGTCAGCTACATGCGTGTGATCGATGGCGCCATCGTACACGGCATCACCATCGAGCTGAAACGGCGGTTGGAAGAGAGCGATGTGGAGATGCTGCAGTTGGCCATCGCCGAACTGCGAGAACGATACCACGGCAGCGCTCCTGAAGCACTGGTACCCTTCGACCCCGAGATCGACGTACCGGGGCTCACATTCACTGTGCCGCGCATCGGAGACAAGAAGAAGCTGCTGGAACTGTGCGAACGCAACGCGCGGTACTACATGGCAGACAAACAGAAACAGGAATCGCTGGTGGACCCTGAAGCCAGCACCACCCGCGTGCTGGAGCAGATGAAGGAAGACCTGCGCCTAGCGGAACTGCCGCGCCACATCGAATGTTTCGACAACAGCAACACCCAGGGCACGGATCCGGTGAGCGCCTGCGTGGTCTTCAAGGACGCCAAGCCCAGCAAGAAAGACTACCGCCACTTCAACATCCGCACGGTGGAAGGGCCGGACGATTTCGCGAGCATGGAAGAGGCCGTGGAGCGGCGCTACAGTCGGTTGATCACCGAAGCGGAACCGCTGCCGCAGCTCATCGTGATCGATGGTGGCAAGGGCCAGCTCGGGGCAGCGCTGAACGCATTGGACCGGCTGGGCTTGCGCGGTAAACTGGCGGTGATCGGCATCGCCAAGAAGCTGGAGGAGATCTATTTCCCCGGCGACCCCTACCCCTTGCACATCGACAAGCGCAGCAGCACCTTGAAGGTGATCCAACACATGCGCAATGAGGCGCACCGTTTCGGCATCACGCACCACCGCGGGAAACGCAGCAAACGTATTGTCCGCACAGGCCTAGAGGCCATACCCGGCATCGGTCCGGGCACGGCACAGAAGCTGCTGAAGAAGTTCGGCAGCATCAAAGGCATCCGCGAGGCACTACCCGAGGACGTTGTGGCAGAGATAGGGGCGAAGAAGGCGGAAGTGGTGTTGAGAGCCCTGGCCGAAGCGCGTTGAAGCATGGCATTGGTCACCGTACTTCTTCCGTTCCGGAATTCAGCAGGCAGCTTGGATGCTGCCATCGCGAGCATGGCTCAACAGTCCTTCGGTGAATGGGAGCTGGTGCTTATCGACAACGCAAGCTCCGACGAAAGTGGGACGATCGCACGCCGCTGGGTTGAACGTGATGGACGGATCAAGCTGCTTACCGAAAAGACCATCGGTATCGCACACGCCTTGAACACCGGTCTGCTGCGCGTGCGAGGCCACTACATCGCCCGCATGGATGCCGATGACCTGAGCCATCCGGAACGCCTATCGAAGCAGGTGGCATTCCTGGATGCGCACCCGGCGATCGGTGTATTGGGAACAGCCACACGCTTCGCAAGCACCATGTCCGAGTACCGCGGCATGCAAGCTTTCGTGCAGTGGCAGAACGCCATCCATTCCCCGCATGATCATTACGTGAAGCGCTTCGTGGACGCACCGCTCGCCCACCCTACGGTGATGTTCCGGCGCAACTTGGTGGAACAACATGGCGGTTACCACACCGGTCCACTTCCAGAAGACCACGAGCTCTGGTTGCGTTGGATGGAAGCCGGTGTGCGCTTCGCGAAACTGCCGGAGGAACTGCTCACCTGGAACGATCACGCCGCGCGTCTCAGTCGCACGCACACCAACTACAGCGTGGATGCATTCTTCCACACCAAAGTGAAGTGGTTGGCGAAATGGTTACAGCGGAAGTTGAAGGGCCGACCGGTGATCATTGCGGGCACCAGTGCCTTGTGTCAAGACAGAGCGGACCGGCTGGGATCTGCGGGAATAACGATATCCTCCTTCACGGACATCAAAGGACGCGGTGTACCCGGACGACCTTTCGTTCCGCACCTGGAATTGCCACCTACCGGTGAGGCGTTCATCGTTTCGTTCATCAGCCAGCGCGGCACGGGTGACCGTATCGCAGCGTTCCTTGGGTCGCGCGGCTTGGTGGAAGGTGTGGACTTCATCCTAGCGGCGTAACGGATCGCTACCTTGGCCACATGAGCCAGCATGGTGCTGCCCTTGGCGCATTGCGCAACCACTTCAACAGTGGTGCCACTCGGCCGCTTGCCTACCGAAAGAAGGTGTTGAAGTCACTGCGTACAACACTCATTGCACATGAGGAGGAGTTGCTCGCAGCCATGCACGTCGACATGCGCAAGCCGCGTTTCGAGGCGTATCTGAGCGACATCGGACTGGTGCTCGGCGCTATCGATCAAGCTCTTGACCAGCTCGACGAATGGGCAGCACCCAAACGCATCGCCACGCCGCTTTCGGCGCAGCCAGCAGAAAGCACGGTATACCGAGAACCGCTCGGGGTAGTGCTCATCATTGCGCCATGGAACTATCCGGTACTGCTTCTGCTATCACCCTTGATCGGTGCTGTGGCGGCAGGGAACTGCGCGGTGTTGAAGCCGAGTGAAGCCGTGCCACACACCACTGCGGTCATCACGAAGATGATACGCGCGACGTTCGATCCTGCGCATGTGGTCGTGGTGGAAGGTGATGGAGCAACCGTGGTACCAGCGTTGATGGAGCAGTTCCGGTTCGACCATGTGTTCTTCACCGGAAGTGCGCGTGTTGGTCGATCGTTATTGGCACTAGCCGCACCGCAGCTGGTTCCGGTCACCTTGGAGTTGGGCGGGAAAAGTCCCGCTATAGTGGATCAGCGTGTTGACCTGAAGGTAGCGGCCAGGCGCATCGTTTGGAGCAAGTTCTTCAACGCCGGACAGACCTGCATCGCCACGGACCACGTTCTGGTGCATACCAGGGTCCGTGACGAGTTCACTGACTTGGTGATCAAGGCCATCAGAACTTCTTTCGGCGAGGATCCCCAGCAAAGTCCGCATTTCGCGCGCATGGTGAACGCGCGTCAATACCAGCGGGTGAAGGCCTATCTGTCTCAAGGCGACGTGTTACACGGCGGCTCACACGATGCGGCCGAGTGGTACATCGCTCCGACCGTTCTGGGCGAAGTGGCGGCGGATGCTCCGGTGATGCACGAGGAGATCTTCGGTCCGCTTCTTCCGGTGATCACGTGGACGGAACCAGAGGAGGTTCTCTCGATCACCCAACGGAATCCGCACCCGTTGGCCACGTATATCTTCAGCAACGACCACAAGCGGCAGATCTGGTTCCGCGAACATATCGCCTTCGGTGGCGGCTGCATCAACCATTGCATGCTGCAGTTCGCGCCCCAGGGCATGCCCTTCGGTGGTGTTGGCGGCAGCGGTATGGGGCGCTACCACGGTCGCTACTCCTTCGACCTGTTCAGCCATCAGAAAGGCATTGTGCAAGGCAGCACATTGGTCGATCCGGGCGTGCAGTATCCACCGTACACCGCGCTCAAGGAGAAGGTGCTGCGCTGGGTGTTGCGGTGATGTTCACGCGTGGCGCTATCCTCCGTACCCCATGACCGTAACCCACCCTATCGAACGCATGCTCAGCGGGATGGATCGTATCGCTACCGGAAGATACTGGGCGCTACGATCGGCACTCGTCATCGCGATTATGAGCCTCTTCCTTCATTTCCCGGCATACGGATACTTGATCGATCACCTGGTCGGTAGATCGGATCTACCCGAGTGGAATAATGTCCTCGCCCAACGCGACCAGCCGCTCACGCCGCAAGAGCATTCACCGGAAACCCATCGTGCCAAGACGGCTTTTCGCCTTACCGTTCCTGTTCTGGCAAAAGTGCTTCGCCTCGATATCGTTGGCTTGATGGCACTGAGCACATTCATCGGTGTCCTTGGCTTGTACCTCTCCCTGCTGCTAGCCGAACGATCCACCAACGACAAGCGCCAAGCCTTCTTGTTCACCATTTGCCTTGCAATGACCTATGCTGGCAGTGCGGCTTTCTTCGATGTATGGGGCTTCTTCGATGCGTTCGGTTATTTCTTCCTGCTGCTGGCGTTGTATGCCCGAAGGCGGTGGTACATCGTATTCCTTGCGGTGTTCCTTGCATCATTCACCGATGAGCGGGCCTTGATCGCGTCAAGCGTGGTATTCGTGTTCCATTGGCAGGAGCACCGCCGTCAGGGTGCCGCTAACCTCCCGATCAATACGCTGGCTTGCGCTGCCGCATGGTGCCTGTACTCCCTCTGTCGCTGGGGGCTCAGTGCTCAATTCCATTTCCAGACACACACGGATCTGATCGGTCTGCCATCGCTGAAGATGAACGAGCCGCTGCTCATGTGGTCCGCTTGGATGATGTTCGAGGGTGGGTGGCTACTCGTACTGCCCATGTTCCTCATACCCATGTTCCGTGTTGACCAACGCCGCTACATACCCTACGCATGGTGTGCGCTTCTGATCTTCGCTGTCGGTATCTGCGTTATGGATACTACCCGCAGTGTGGCTTACGGCTCCATCATACTTGTACCCGCTCTATGTTATGCAACAGAGAACTGGAACCGCATCCGAACACAGCGGGTCCTGGTCTTCGCCGCAGTGATCAGTCTACTGCAACCCATGAACTTCACACTTGGTGGTCGCGAGCTCTTGAGCGTTGATCCCCTTCCGATCAAGATCATATTCTGGGCGCTAGGTCAATGAGGATCGGTGGCGGGCACCACGACACCACCTACCTTGCGACCATGATCATGCGTATCATTTTCACCCTGCTGTTGGTCGCTGGGCTGATCCAGACCACCACCGCACAGGACTACCTCGACAAGATCACGAAGGAGATCTGCCCCTGCATGGACGATCTCAACGAAAGCATGCCGCAGGATTCGCTGAACATGAAGCTGGGGCTGTGTTTTCTAACAGCATCCATGCCTTATGAAAAAGAGCTGCGCAAGAAGCACGGCATCGATCTCTCCAATTTCAACGACGAGGCTGGCGAACGTCTTGGCAGCTTGTTGGCCGTGAAACTGATCGGCACCTGTCCCAAGTTCGCTGCCATGGCGATGCGCATGGCCCAACAAGAGGCCGCTCCACCGAGAACACCCAACGGCCCTGTGCTGAATGTGCGCACGACGTACGGCAGTGTGCAAGCCGTGACACCCTCGCAATTCCTGACCATTACTGTGAAGACGGACGACGGACCATCCTATGAATTCTTGTTACTGGACCATGTGCCCAACATCGACAACATAAGCCAGGATCCCGCCAAGGCAAAGGGCTACCACGGCAAATGGAGTTACGTGGAGCGTGAGTTCTTCGACCCGTACACCCGCACCTACAAGACCTATCGCGTACTCACAGGGTTGGAGCCCTGAGCGCTTCACTCCAGTACTTTCTCTGCCCGCTTCGGCCGCAATCTGTCACGCACGATCGCCAGGTGTTCCTGATCACACTCCAGCGTTGCGATCACGCGTATGGGCTGTGCGGTGGTCCAATGGCGTTGCCCCATAATGCCTTCGCGCGCGCAGAACTCATCCACGTGCTTCAGGAAGTGCACTGCGGTCTGGTGTGCATCCGGTCCGAAGAAATCCCAGTGGAAACGTAGTCGTGCCATGGAGGTAACACTGCAAATTTGCACCCGTGGAAGCCATCATCATCTTTTTCATCGCAACGATTGCCAGTATCATCGGCTCGCTTCAGGCGGGTATCGTTAACACAGCGGTATTGGCCCATACGGTGAAGCGCGGTCCCGAGGCTGGGCGGCGCATGGCCTTGGGCGGCGCCATCCCCGAGTTCATATACGCGGCCATCGCCTTCCAGTTCGCCAGCTGGCTGCTGGATTTACTGGGGCTCGACGCGCAAGATGTAGCCATCATCGTTGG
>JAEYWT010000169.1 GCA_023428865.1 Bacteroidota bacterium
GGCAAGCACATCACCGTGAACTACATGATGGCGAAGGATAGCGTAAAGAGCCGTTTGGATGCGGGTCTTTCGTTCACCGAGTTCAGCTACCAGCTGGTGCAGGGGTACGATTTCTACTGGTTGAACAAACACATGGATTGTACCGTGCAGATGGGCGGTAGCGACCAGTGGGGCAACATCACCACCGGTACCGAACTGATCCGCCGCATGGGTGGTGGCGAGGCGTATGCGATCACCACACAGCTGCTCACCAAAGCGGATGGCACCAAGTTCGGCAAGAGCGAAGGTGGCAATGTTTGGCTGGATGCGCAGCGCACTTCACCCTACAAGTTCTACCAGTTCTGGCTCAACAACAGCGATGCCGATGCCGCCAAGGCCGTGCGCATCTTCACCACATGGGAACAAGCGTTCGTGGAAGATCTGATCGCGCAGCACGAGAGGGCACCACACGAGCGACGCTTGCAGAAGGAGCTGGCTGGGTTCATCACCACGCTGGTCCATGGCGAAGGCGAACTGAATGCCGCGATCGCAGCGAGCAACATCCTCTTCGGGAACGCCAACGAAGGGCTCTCCACGCTCAGTGAGCAACAATGGTTGGATGTGTTCGATGGTGTTCCACAAGCCGAGGTGGCGCGTACGACACTGGAAGGTGGTGCTTCGGTGATCGACCTGCTCACCGATCATACCGGTTTCCTTCCCAGCAAGGGCGAGGCCAAACGGGCGCTCAAAGAAGGTAGCATCAGTGTGAACAAAGTGAAGGTGGACGATGCACGCACGACGAGTGCTTCGGATCTGATCAACGGGAAGTTCATCCTGCTGCAACGCGGGAAGAAGAACTACTTCCTGGTGAAAGCGGTCTGAGCTGGCTTTAGGCCTCCATCAACAGGTTGCAGCCACGCAGATCGCTGTGGTCGAATCGCCCCAGCACTTCGAAGCTTGCGTCGGCATATACGCGGCCAAGATCCTGTGTTGCGATGAATGGACAACTGGCGATGTTGGCCAGGTCGATCACGTTGATACCTCCAGTGCGACCCATTGGCAAAACAGCCAACGGGTCGTTGGGGTCGCGGATGATCACCTTCATCCATGGTGGGCAATGGTAACGCCCTTCACCCGTTGACCAAGCCTGGCTAAGCAATTCGGTCATGCCATATTCGCTGTGGATGGCCTGCACCTCGAACGCTTCTTTCAGCCTGCGGTGAAGCTCTTCGCGCACGATCTCCGCACGCCGCCCTTTCATACCGCCCGTCTCCATGATCACCGTTCCCGGTATGGACTGCGGGAACTGCTCCGCCAAGTCGAGCAATGCGAAGGTGACACCGATGAGCATGGTCTTGCGGCCTTCATTGTGGGAGCGGCGCAGAAGCGCTGCCACCTCTTCGTACTTGTACAGGTATGTTCCGCTCTCCGGGTCACCTGAGGCCTCGATGAGCTTTTGCGCCATGTACACCAACGAGCTGCCTTCGCGCTCCAGGTAGGCGGGCAGCAGAGCGATGATGCGCCATGTCGAAGGTTCGCCGTAGGTGGCTGTGAAAGAACTCATGAACGAGCGCTCATACACTGCAGGCCAAGGCACATGGTGTACGCTCGTGGTGGCACCCGTGGTTCCGCTACTGGTGAAGTGACTGGCAGGGTCAAGCCCGTCTAGTAGCACCCGATGGTTCTTGAACGCAGCGATGGGCAAGAAATGGATGTCCTCGACACGACCGATCCGATTATGGTCGATCCGTAGGCCGTTCAGGAATCCACGGTACACAGGGTTCCTTGCGGCGTGCAGGTGAAATAGTTCCAGCGCGAGGGCGTTGAAGGCTTCCGGGCCATCCACGGTGAATGGTCGGTCCAATACACTCGGATCGATGTATGCCGGGAATTCGGGCATCAGCGGGCCGCCTGCTTAACTTTGAGGATCATGTCGATGTCCATGGATCGAACGGCAAAAGTAGTCGGGGGGCTTGCGCTCGCCGCTGTGCTCTTCAGCGGTTGTCTCAAAACAGAGGAGTTCCCCAACACACCGGCCATCAAGTTCAAGTCGTTCGATTTCTTCGGCGATTCCGCTTCGCTCACGATCTCCTTCACCGATGGAGATGGTGATATCGGTTTGGATCCTGCCGATAATGCGCCGCCCTTCGATACGGCATCCACCTTCTACTACAACCTCTTTCTGGAGCAGAGCCAGAAGGTGAACGGTGTTTGGCAAGTAGTGGAATTCGAGATCCCCATCCACTACCGGATACCGCGCATCACACCCACCGGACAGAACAAAGCACTGGAGGGTGAGGTGGCCGTGGCCATTGATCCGTATCCGCTTTTCATCGTAGGGGATACGGTGCGCTATAGCGTGGAAATGGTGGATCGTGCGCTCAATCGGAGCAACAAGGTGTTCTCGGATGAGATCATCGTGCCGTAACCCCCGGGCGCGTTACACTTCGCCGACCAGTGCCTCGGACACGTTGATCACGTGGTCGCCCACTTTCTCGCAGCTGGAGAAGAGGTCGTTATAGATCAAGCCGCTTTTCACGTTGTAGTCCCCGGCTTCAATGCTCTTGAGGTGCGTGCGGCGTAACTGATCGCGAAGCTGGTTGATGTGCTGTTCGGCCTCCACGGCTTCGTCGATCGCCACGCGGCCATCTTCGGCCTCCAGGTTCTTCAGCATGATGGCGAAGGCGCGTTCCAGCAGACCGAGTAGCTCTTGCAAGTTGGCGCGTTGTTCCGGTGTGAACCAAAGCCGCTCCTGATGCTTGCGCTCCAATAGCCGCGACATCTGGTAGAAGATGTCGCCGATGCGCTCCAGGTCGCTGATGATGGCGAGCATGGCGCGGATGCGTTCGCTCATTTCCTCGTCCTTGGCTTCGGCGCTGGTGCGGGTGAGGTATTTGCTGATCTCCACTTCCAGCTTGTCGGTGATGTCCTCATACCGCGCCACTTTGCCGAAGAGATCGGTGCGCTCCTTGTCGTTCGTGCTGACGAGCAGTTGGTTCACCATGCCTGTCATACTAGCAGTGAGCTTGCCGAATTTGGTGATCTCCTTCCGCGCTTCGAGCAAGGAAAGCTCGGGTGATACGGCCATTACCGGATCATTGATATACTCGAGTCGGAACTCCTTGTCATCTTCGGTGCGACTGGGTACCATGCGTGTTACGATGCGCTCGATCTGCGGAACGAAACCGATCAGCAATAAGGTGTTGAGCACATTGAACGAAATATGCAGATACGTGAGCGCCCAAACGAGTACATCGGTGTTGGCATAGGGTGAAGCACCATGCACACTGATCACATACCGATCAAGCAGATGCAAGTAGGGCCCGAAGAGCAGGAAGGCCCAAACCAAACCGAGCGCTTTGATCACGAAGTGCGCACGCGCTGCACGCCGTCCCCAAACGTTGGCTACCAAGGCGGCCAGGTTGGCGGTGATGGTGGTGCCGAGGTTCATGCCCAGTACCGAGGCCGCTGCCATTTCGTAACCGATGATGCCCCGCTGACATAGCACCATGGTCGCAGCCAACGCAACACTGCTGCTCTGCACCATCATGGTGAACAGCATGCCCAGGCCAGCGAAGAGCAGGATGGAGAACGCACCATGACCGGTGATACCCTGTAGAACACCAACGCCATCGTTGTCCGGCACGGGAACAACGTTCTTCAGGAATTCCAAACCGAGGAAGAGGATCGCGAAGCCCACCATGAAGTCGCCGATGGGCTTGGAATGGCGGCTCTTGAGGAACAACAGTGGGAATGCCAGTCCGATGATGGGCAATGCGAACACGTGGATATCCATGGATGCGAAGCCCAGCGCACTGAAGAGCAAGGCCTTCACCGTGGTGCCGATGTTCGCGCCCAAGAGAACGCCAATGGATTGACGCACCGTGATCAAGCCCGCATTGGCGAAGCTCACCACCATGACCGAGGTGACCGAGGAGAGCTGGATGAGCACTGTGGTGACGAAGCCCGTGAACACGCTGAGCACACGGTTCGCGGTCATCACCTTCATCACATCGCGCATGCGCGCACCGGCCACTTTCTGAAGACCTTCGCTCATGGCTTTCATGCCATAGATGAACAAGCCGAGCGATCCCGCCAGGGTGAGGAATTCAATGATGCCGAATCGCATGCGCAGATGCTCCAGGAAGCGGGCGCAAGCTATCATCGCGATGTTTCCGGTATGTTAAGGGATCGCTGTATCCACCGTCGTTCGCGCCTTTCCGGTCGCGATGCTGCCCCGGCTACCTTTGCGCGGCACTCTTGACCGTTCGATCCATGGGCCATTTATCTCCACGCCAAGTCGCCTTGCTCGCCGCATTGGCCATCACGCTGGTAGTGGCGGCATTGCTTGGGGTAGCGCACTGGGCCGGTGGCTTGCGGATCGATGGAGGATGGGCCGTTATGCTGATCGTGGTCTCCTTCGGCGTGGCATATGGGTCCTTCTCCTTTGGGATCGATCGGTTCGTACATTCTCGGCTCAAGCTGCTGTATCGCACCGTTCACGAACTGCGCCGCACCCGGAAAGCCGACGATCGTATCGATCTGAAAGGCGACGTGCTCGGTCGGGTGAATGCGGAAGTATCCGCTTGGGCCAGTGAGCGACGTACGGAGATACAAGCGCTGCAGGAGCGCGAAGAGTTCAGACGGGAGTTCATCGGGAACCTGGCCCACGAACTGAAGACGCCCATCTTCAATATTCAAGGCTATATCCTCACCTTGCTCGAAGGTGGATTGGAAGATGAGAAGGTGAACCGCGATTTCCTGCAACGTGCATCCAACGGTGTGGACCGGCTGATGAAGATCGTGGAGGACCTTGATCTGATCACCAAGCTCGAGAGCGGTGTCATGGATCTGCGCACTACACGCATGGACCTCCACGAGCTCGTGGATGACACCATCGCCAATATGGAGATACTGGCCAGAGGACGAAAAGTGTTGCTTGTGAACGCGCTGGAATCTGGCACCTTCGTCATGGCTGATCGTAACCGCATGGCACAGGTCTTCACCAACCTGTTCACCAATGCGATCAACTATGGTCGCGAAGGGGGGCATTGCACTGTGCGTGCATATCCTATGGACGAACGCCTGCTGGTGGAAGTGAGCGATGACGGCATCGGCATCAGTGCCGAACACCTACCGCGCTTGTTCGAGCGATTCTATCGGGTCGGTAAAAGCCGCGCGCGTAACGAAGGTGGTTCCGGTCTTGGTCTGGCCATCGTGAAACACATCATCGATGTACACGGCGGCACGATCACGGTGAAGAGCGTGGAAGGGGAGGGCGCCACCTTCGCCTTTACGCTGGAACGGAGCGTCTGATCCGCCTACCGTATCGCGTCCTCGTAGAGCACGACTTCCTTTTCGTTGTTGATGCTGATCCGGGGAATGTCGTCGAACATGGTGAGCTTGCCCGTTACGCAGACCTTCTTGTTCAGCAACCAGGCTTCCGGATCATAGCTGAAGTTGGGTCCATTGTACTCCCAGACGGTGGCGTAGAAATCCTGGTAGGGATGAACGCGATCGAAGTTCAAATAGATAGCCTTCGCTTTGGCGGTCTTGCGCGTGCTTACCACGGTTCCACATATGGTGGCGGTCTTCCCAATATGATACTTCGCTTGCGCCGTATTGAACATGCCTTTGGGTAGCGGTGCCTTCAAGGGCTCAACCTCCCCGAAGGTGGGGTCGCCTTCGGCATACCAATCCTTCGGTTCGCGCATGGCTTCGATACGTGCCTCCAAAGCATCATCCAACGCATGGAAAAAGTCCAGTCCGGTCAAGGTTTCCACACTATCCACCGTAACGGCGTAGCTGGTGGGTGAGCCATCCAGTTTTCCGTTGCGCATAACGAAGGCGATGGCTTTGGGTTCGTCGCCATCCAGGTCCGCGATCACTTTCCAGAAGTACTCCGGTATGCTCACATCATTCTGTCGATCGGCTTTCTGCATGGTCGGCAAACCATCGCGTAGCACAGGCCCGGTCATGATGAAGACACGTCGTTTGCTGAAGTTCACATACCGGCGTCCCCAGTCCTCTAGATCAGCCCAGATCTCGCGGTTGAAATCCGCCAATTGTGGACTGATGTTCGAGTAGTAATAGGTGGCCTTCAAGGCGTCGTAGTTCCAACGCATGTCCGCACTTGGTACCAGATGCCCTCGGTCGTAGCCGCTGTACCAATAGTCTGCGGTCACGGCTGTTCCGGTCTTCACTGCCGGATCGGGCAGGAAGGAATCGATACGCGCGAGGTTGCCTTTGATCAGATCCGGCGATGCTACGTGCGCTGTCCACTTGGGTTGTTCATGCTTCTCGCTGTACACCAACATGTGGCCTGGGTGTACCACCACTTCATCGCCCGGTTCCAACTTGGGCAGTCCGATGCGTTCAAGGTCTTTTCGGATGATGGCCAGCTTGACACTATCGATACGCCCGGTGATACGCGTCTGTTGCTCCTCGATGGCAGCACGTTGTTCTTCGAGCTTCTTCAGCTTTCCATCCAAGTCGCCTTGGGCATGTGCGGCCAGGACAAGTACCGCGCTGGTCACAACCAGTAGGTGGCGTAATTCTATCATCGAACGGCTAAGGTAGCGGACACCGATCAATGGAGCAGTTGTGCCAGCTCATTCAAAGCGCGTTCCAAAAGTGGATGGCCCTTGGTCGCTGCTGGTGCTTGCAGGTCGCCTACCCGGCTCAACGCACTGAGGATATCCACCTCGGTCTGTGCTTGCACCATGAAACGGCCGGTGCTGGCATGCAGCCGACCTAGGTATTCCTGTTCCTCCTGCCCGGGTGTGGGGATCACCAGTGCTGTGCGACTAAGCGCCACTAGGTCCATCAAGGTAGTGTAGCCGCTGCGAGAGATCACCAGTTCGGCGTTCGCCATGGCTTCGGCAAGGGCTCGGCCACTGAGGTGTGGTTTCCGAAGCAGGTTGCCACGCATCTCTTCCACGTCGCTGCCAGGCAAACCGCGCACCAACAGGTGCCGTCCTTCCAGATCTTGCAATTGCTCCGTGAGGATCTCGTCCAACAACGTACGGTGCGGCTCCGGTCCACTGATCACCGCCACGACGCGGTACGGTGCAGTGCCTTGGGTGTTCGATGGTCCTTCAACGCTCGATCCCAAGCCTTGCATCCTGCTTACCGTGCCGATGTAACGTGCGTTCGCAGGCAACGCTTTTCCGTGCGATAGCTCACCTGCCAAGCCGGGCGCCTCGGGTTCATCCATGATCCAACACTGGTCGAACTTGGTGAGGTGGCGCAGGTTCAGCTTACGCAACGCGCCTTGTGCGATGGGTGTGAAGGGAAAGACCTGATGGGTGATGATCACGCTCGGCAGGTCCGCTGAGCGAAGGCCGAAGCGCTGATCGCTGATCACGGCATCGAGGCGCAGATCGCGACGGATCCGATCGAAGTGCGCGGTTTCGGCACGAACGCTCCGCACCATCTGCGGGAATTGTCGGGCCATGCTCCATAGCTGACTGCGGCTTTTGGAGTAGCGGATCTGTACCCCAGGGATCCGCACGTGTTCCAATTCGGGGAACTCCGATCGTAGCAAGGCCAGCGGGCCATTGTCGGCACCAAGGATGGGAACAGCGCCACGCTCTAACAGGGCATGGATGATCGGGATGCACCGCGTGCTATGGCCCAAACCCCAGTCGAGCGGGGCTACAAGGATGCGCTTGCCGGTGAACACATGGCAAAGGTCGCACCTCTGTGTAAAGCGTGGGTGAAGCGTGCTGCGGTGCCCTATTTTCGCGCCCGCCTGCCGGAATCATTCGTGAAGGCAGGGCCTTCATGGGCAAGAACAAGATCAGTCGTTTCGCGGAGAACCTCACCTTCGAGCATGTGGTACAACCTTCCTTCTCGCAGTTGGTGAAGGAAGGTCTTCCGCAACGTGGCCGTTGGAATGAGCTGCTCTTCAAGCGCGAAGCGCCCTTGGTATTAGAGCTCGGTTGTGGCGGCGGAGAATACACCGTCGGTCTTGCGCGCTTGAACCCCGATCGCAACTACCTCGGTGTGGACATCAAAGGCGCTCGTTTGTGGCGAGGAGCCCGTACCGCGAAAGAGGAAGGTTTGCACAATGTTGGTTTCCTCCGCACGCACGTGGACCATTTGCTGAAGTGTTTCGGGCCGCAGGAAGTGGATGAGATCTGGCTTACCTTCAGCGATCCGCAGATCGGCAAGGCGCGCAAACGCCTCACCAGCCCCTTGTTCCTAGCGCGCTACAAAGAGGTCCTAAAGCCTGGCGGGTTCATCCATCTGAAGACCGACAGCCCGCTGCTCTACGAATACACGTTGGAGCAGATCGGCGAGCACAAGCTGCCCATCTACGAGCAGAGTGCCGAAGTCTATGCCGAACTCGTGCCTCGCGTCTCACCCGACGAGCAGGCCGTTCTGAACATCAAGACCTACTACGAGCAGATGTGGCTGGAGGAGGGAAGGACCATCCATTATGTAAGGTTCGGGAT
>JAEYWT010000192.1 GCA_023428865.1 Bacteroidota bacterium
CACGCTTGGTCACGCGCTTCAACCACCACGGCAACACCATCAGCAGGGAGTTGACCGTCATGGGTGCCAAGCCGCTCACCAAGCGTGTACCCAGTGGCTCGCTTACACCGAAGAACCACCATGAACATGCGGCATTCCAGATGAAGACAGCCAACAGCACATAGGGCACGAAGGCTCGTTTTCGGCCTGCCGTGCGCTTGTCGTGCAACCGTTCAGCATGCAGCAATGGAAGCCAAGCGACGAAGGCTAGGAAGGTGACCCCACCAACCGCAGGCCAAGCCAGTGCCCACAGCAGACCGCTGAAAGCGGACCACAACAGGACGTGGGCACGGGTGATCATGTGGGGCCGAAAGTAAGCGGCAGCCGCACGTGATCAGAGCTTGTACATCTTACCAAAGCCCTTGGTGAAGTAGCTGGCCGCGTTGGTAGCCCGGTATTCGATCTCTTCACCATTGATCTGGGTGATCACACGGTAGAGGTAGACGCCGCGTGCAAGTCGATCACCGAACTCGTCGGTACCATCCCACGCGAAATCAGTGACGTTGCGTCCAACGCGCAGCGGTCCCAATTCGTGCATGCGGATCTCGCGTACCACCTTGCCGGTCACGGTCATGATCTGGATCTTCATGTACGTGGGGACCGTGGTACCGGTGAGGGTGAAGACGAAACGTGTGCTCGTGGTGAAGGGGTTGGGATAATTGAGCACCTCGGTGATCGTGCTGCGGTTGATCACCTCGAAGGAGATCTTGTAGTCCTTATCGCCCGAGGGGTTGCTGCTGATGTCCATGGCCTGTACGGTGAGCAAGTACTTGCCATCATCGACGAATTTGGGTCTGTAGAAGATGCGCGCCTCGTTCTGCGGACCATCGGCAGGGATGAACTGGAGTATCTCGTTGCCTTGTGCATCGCGGAAGAAGACCCGTTCCATGGGCCGTCCAGGTCGGGTAAGGAACACCTTGAACTGAGCGGTGTCGGCCGGAGAATCGAGGAGCAAGACCGTATTCTCATCGTTCAATGAGATCTCGATCTCCGGACGCGCGGAGACGATATCGCCATCGAGGATGTGCATGCCATCGAAAGTGACATCGAGCAGCGGGTTCTCGTTATCCACCGATACGTTGAAGCGCCATTGTGCGATGTTGTTGAAGTGGTATTGCTCCAATTGATCGTATTCCCCGGTAATGGTATCCACCGGGTTGGCCTCCACGATCAACGTATTGGCACCGCCGAAGCCCCAGGTGTTGAACCGGATGGTATCCAGCAAGGCCGTGCCAGCCAAGAGGGGAGCATTGCGCTTGTACCATACCCGATGGCGTTGGTTGGAGGAGTTGACCACCCAGGCAGAAACGAGCAGGCTATCCATATCGAACGCGCTGATGTTGTGGATGGCCACGGCCACGGCAGCCTCTTGGCCTTGGGCGAGGTTCTCCACCTGAGTGAAAAGGCCCAGTTGCGGATCGATGGCACATTCCGGTGCGGGCGAATGCAACAGTTGCCAACGTTCGATCTGCGAAGGCTTGGGATCGGCGGCATCGATGTCGTGGAACTTCCCGCGGATACGCAACCTGGGAAAGGTGGAGGCGTCGGCAATGGATCCTAGGTCCAGGAACTCACCCTGCTCGCCTTGCCATTCGGCAAGTTCGACCTCCAATCCTCCCGTGGTAATCCCTCGTACTTGGATCACCGTGCTATCATTCTGCCCGCGTGGGTCAACATGCCAATAAAGGGAGTTCCATGCTGTTGAAGGCCCGGCATCCATGGTCGTGATCGTGCCACGGTCGCCGTTGCTCTCGGCGAATGCGGTAAGGGTGATACTTGAGGTAGGTGTAGGAGCTATGGTATCGACGAAAGTGTTGGAAAACCCCTTACGGACATAAAAGATGTACGGAACGCTATCCTGCAATGTCTCGAAAGGTGGCACTCCGAGCCCATTCAAGGCAGCAACTGCAGGAGTGCCGGCCATACCATCCTGGTTCATGTAGAACCATGTGTAACCGAGAATGTGGTATCCATTAGGCACAACGTTCTCCAACATGTTGGCCATGGATGCCATTTCCGTAGCCGAGTTCTGCCGAAAGTGGAAATAAACACGAGGACGTTGGTAGTTGCCACAGGGCATGAAATTCCCGAAGTCGTTATCCGGATTGTAAATAACAGGAGGTGATACCGAATTGTCCACGAATCGCGTTGCCCAAGCCTCGAACGTGAATGGATCGACTACGGCAATGTTCCAAGCAGGGTCTCCCCAACAGCCGCCAAAATCCTGATTCACAAGGTCGAGGCGCCACCCGATATCGCCGTAGGGGTTGGAAGTTGTTCTGGCGGAGATCTCATGTGGCGCACTACTGAATTCGAATTCGCGATCGGGCCGATCGTAGACGACATCGTTGTAATAGTCGTTCTTGAACTGGAAGTAGTGTGCTTGGCCCCAACCGTGGCGGCCTTCGATGTATTGGAAGGAGCGTTCGTACCAGTTGTATGCCCCGTTACCAACGCTATCGATACTACAACGCCAGAAGAAGACGGTGCTGTCATTCGCACTGTTGAGCGAATAGATCGTTGTAGGCTGCCAACTCACCACCCCACCTGGTGCGGCGATGGTGGTGGTCTCCAGCATCGGACTGTTGAAGAGATCGGTGGTATCGATCTGGAAAACGTAGTTCCGCACACCCGCCAGTGGATCACCGGTACTGGCCTTTAGGATCGGTTGCGGTTCGGGAACGATGGCGAAATCGTACGGATGGATCGGCACCAGATCCCCGGAGGTGATGAACAAGGTGGTGGAGGCATCGTTATCACCGAACTCCGGTGATAGTTCGGTGATCAGATCAGGATCAAGATCGACACGCACGTTCATCTGGTTCACACCTTGACCACCAGCAAAAGCCAGCGTAGGCATGCGGAACGCAATGGTATCCTGATAGCCCATATCCATCAACTGTCCGTTGTAGATGGCGGTCTGCGGCAATCCGGGGTTCACGCGTTGCAGTTGAACACCAACGCCGCCGGGTATCATTCTACCGATGTTGCGCACGGCCACCTTCACGGTGAAGGTGTCCACATCGGCGGTAACGGTGGCTGGCTCGAAGATGATGTCACTGGCCTGCACATCGAAGTCGGGTAGCTCGGGCGAATTCACCACGAGCATGGGATCACCTTGCAGGGTGAAGGTGTGGACCGTGTAGATGGAACCCCAGTTGTTCTGGTTCGTAAGCAGGTTGCGGGCGGCGTGTTGCATATGCTTGCCGAAGCCCTTGCCGTAGGTAGCAGAACCCATCCCATCGTAAAGCCAATAACTATATGCTGCAAGAGATAGATCCAAACCAACCTGGGTCGCCGCCAAGAAAGCGATCGGGCCTGCATTGGGTCGCATCACCCAATCCTCACTGGTGCTGGCACCGTCGGCATTCAAGTGGACGTTGCCGATGTAACAGGAGTTACCGATCACGAACGGGTGCTTGCCATTCCACTGGTAATTGCTAGGATCATCGATGGTGATGTCGAAGCTTTCAGAGTAGGCATGCGCGAAGAAGTTCATCACCGAAACACCATTCTCGATCAAGGTGCGTACTGAATCCGCGGCAGCGGAACTGAAAACGTCACTGCTCTGCTTACGGAAACGTGTGACCTGGGCACCGAATTGGGAAGTCTCATCTACCCGTGGCTCCATCTGCCTTAGGAGATTCGCTAAATGCACCTGTTCAGAATCCGAAAACCCACCACTGAGATGGACGAAGTTCTTCATCCAAGCGGCTGGATCTTGATCTTCCAATGCCACGACCTTGTTCAGATAATCGAACACCTGTTGATCGTTCACCGCACTCAACCGACCCACGGGTATCTCCACCATGGTCTGGTCGTTCGTTGGACCAATTCCGATGGTAAAGCACTGATCACAAGCGGGCGCGCCGTAGCTCGGCACCAGCATACGCTCGTAGGCACCGAGCACATTCGGGCGTGCGCCTTGTGGCTCGTAAACAGTGGAGAACGAAGAGGTGGATTTGCCGATCAAGAATAACCCTTGAGGTTTGGTATCCCACGTATTGAAAAGATGGCGAGCGAAGGATCGGATCGCAAGGGCGTTCTTGGGGACACCTCCACCATACTGATCATAGAGCTCATCCACATCGGCCACCACGGTGGGCACCGGGTTCGGAGCTTGTCCGGATCGGTAAGCGCCGTAAGCCATGGCACCGTTCCAGAGCGAACGATGGGTCACCACCAAGAGCGCTGAATCGAGGTTGAGCGCACCGTAGTCCTGGAAAAAACCGCTACCGTTCACGGGCTGCAGAGCACCTACCGGTATGGCAGATCCTTCCATGTGCAAAAAGGCTGGTGTGCGCGCACTATCGGGGTGCGTTGGCACAGCCAATTCCCAACCTCCACCCACGGCCTCAGGCACCACGCGCCGCACCACATCGCCGAAGCAATAGAGGATCGGCGTGCTGGCCGCACCGCTCAGCGCAAGGCGAACGGAAGTATTGTCAGGATCACGTGGTAACCAGAGATCATACGGCTCGGCACCCAGTGCGGCCAGGTCCCGTGGATACTTCGCCTGGAGGGAGATACCGACCTGGAAATCGGAATAGTCCGGAATGAGCTCGCCGAGTGGAAGATCATGCGGGATCTGCATGGTCACCGTTAGGAAACCGGGCACCTCCGCAGCCGGCATGGTGAACTGACTTCGGATAACTCTGTTGCCTAGGAAGATGGTGTCTTTACGGAGAGTTTGCCCGGTGAGCAATTGCAGGTGGTGATCGGGCAACACGTAGTTCTTGAGGTCTTGCCCGGCGGTGGTGACCAGGACTTCTGCAG
>JAEYWT010000199.1 GCA_023428865.1 Bacteroidota bacterium
ATGTAGTCCAGCAGGCGCTGGTAGTGTGTCACCACGATGAAGGCGTTGTCCTTCGCGCGTAGCTTGTTCACGCCGCTGGCCACGATGCGCAGTGCGTCGATGTCCAGGCCGCTGTCGGTCTCGTCGAGGATGCCGAGCTTGGGCTGCAGCATCGCCATCTGGAAGATCTCGTTGCGCTTCTTCTCGCCGCCGCTGAAGCCCACGTTGAGGTTGCGGTTCATCAGGTCGGCATCCATCTCCACGAACTTGGCCCGTTCGCGCACCAGGGCGAGGAAGTCCTTGCCCCCGAGCTCCTCGAGGCCGTTCGCCTTGCGCGTCTCGTTCAGCGCGGTGCGCAGGAAGGTCATGTTGCTCACGCCGGGGATCTCCACCGGGTATTGGAAAGCGAGGAAGATGCCTTTCCAGGCGCGTTCTTCGGGCGATAGTTCGAGTAGGTCGGCGCTTTGGTAGGTCACCGAACCTTCGGTCACCTCGTACTCTTCGCGTCCAGCAAGAACATTCGCAAGGGTACTCTTCCCCGATCCGTTCGGACCCATGATCGCATGGACCTCTCCCGGCTTCACTTCCAGGTTCAGGCCTTTCAGGATCTCCTTGCCGTCGATGTTGGCGTGGAGGTTGGTGATCTTCAGCATGGTGTCGTCGTCGCTTATGGTGCGTAGGTCGACCCAGTGGGTCGACGCTACAGGTGGTTATCCTACAGATCCTTCAAGACTTACTGCCAACAGCTTCTGCGCTTCGACCGCGAACTCCATCGGCAACTGGTTCAGCACTTCCTTGCAGTAGCCGTTCACGATCAGGCTTACGGCCTTCTCGGTCTCGATGCCGCGCTGGTTGAGGTAGAAGATCTGGTCCTCGCCGATCTTGCTCGTGGTGGCCTCGTGCTCCACCATGGCGGTCGGGTTCTCGCTCTCGATGTAGGGGAAGGTGTGCGCGCCGCAGCGATCGCCGAGCAACAGTGAATCGCACTGGCTGAAGTTGCGTGCGCCCTTCGCACCACGTCCGATCTTCACCAGACCGCGGTAGCTGTTGTTGCTGAAGCCCGCGCTGATGCCCTTGCTCACGATGGTGCTCTTCGTCCCTTTGCCGATGTGGACCATCTTGGTGCCGGTGTCGGCCTGCTGGCGGTTGTTGGTCACCGCCACGCTGTAGAACTCGCCGATGCTGTTGTCGCCCTTCAGTACGCAGCTGGGATACTTCCAGGTGATCGCGCTGCCGGTCTCCACCTGCGTCCAGCTGATCTTGCTGTTCTCGCCCAGGCAGAGGCCGCGCTTGGTGACGAAGTTGTAGATGCCGCCCTTGCCCTCCTTGTCGCCGGGGTACCAATTCTGTACGGTGCTGTACTTGATCTCGGCGTCCTTCAGGGCCACCAGTTCCACCACGGCGGCGTGCAGCTGGTGCTCGTCGCGGATGGGCGCGGTGCAGCCTTCGAGGTAGCTCACGTACGCACCCTCGTCGGCGATCAGCAGCGTGCGCTCGAACTGGCCGGTCATGGCCTCGTTGATGCGGAAGTAGGTGCTGAGCTCCATGGGGCAGCGCACACCCGGCGGGATGTAGCAGAAGCTGCCATCGCTGAACACGGCGCTGTTGAGCGCGGCGAAGTAGTTGTCCGTGCGCGGCACCACGCTGCCGAGATACTTCTTCACCAGATCGGGATGCTCCTTCACGGCTTCGCTGAAGCTCATGAAGATGATCCCTTTCTCCTTCAGCGCCGCTTGGAAGGTGGTCTTCACGCTCACGCTGTCGAACACCACGTCCACGGCCACGCCCACCAAGCGTTTCTGCTCTTCCAGCGAAATGCCCAGCTTCTCGAAGGTCTTCACCAACTCGGGATCGGCCTCGTCCAAGCTGTTGAGCTGCGGCTTCTTCTTCGGCGCGCTGTAGTAGTAGGCGTTCTGGTAGTCGATCTTCGGGTAATGGATGTGCGCCCACTCGGGTTCTTCCATCTTCTGCCACAAGCGGAAGGCCTCCAGACGCCACTCGAGCATCCACTCAGGCTCGTTCTTCTTGGCGCTGATGAAGCGCACGATGTCCTCGTTCAGCCCCTTCTCGGCCTTCTCGCTCTCGATGTCCGTGACGAACCCGTAGGCGTACTCCTTTTCGGTGACCTCGCGGAGGATATCGTCGGTGTCTTGTGCCATTTCGCTCAGGCTATTAGGGGGTAGGTCGACCCAGTGGGTCGACGCTACAGGTGCCTATCTGGGACGTTGGTTCCACACTCAGATGCTGAAGCTCTCGCCACAGCCGCAGGTCCGGTTGGCGTTGGGGTTGATGAACTGGAAACCTTTGCCGTTGAGGCCACCACTGAAATCGAGGGTGGTGCCCAGCAGGTACAGCAGGCTCTTCTTGTCCACCACCACCTTCACGCCGTTGTCCTCGAAGACCTTATCACCCTCCTTCATTTCGTTGTCGAAGTCTAGGTCGTACATCAGGCCGCTGCAACCGCCGCCCTTCACGCCCACGCGGACGAAATGGTCCGGCCCACGGCCTTCTGCACCAAGCAGTTTGGCGACTTCCGACTTCGCGTTCTCGCTGACCTTGATCATGGCTTCAGCTTATTTAGATTTGTTCTAAAGAAACTTCCCCGCAAAGGTACGAGGTAAAGGGCTTGGGTCATTGAATTGTAAGCACCTAAGAACAGGCGGAGTGCCGTACAGGTAGTTTTGCGGCATGTTCGACCCCACTTCACGCACGGAATTGTCGGCTTTAGGCGAATTCGGCCTCATCGATCGGATCGCATCGCACGTACAACTCGCCCAGGCCACTTCGGTAAAGGGCATTGGCGACGATGCGGCCGTGATCGCGGCGCAGACCGCTGCATCGGGTGGAGCAGAGCACCAAGTGGTGACCACCGACATGCTCGTGGAAGGGGTTCATTTCGATCTGGGTTATGTGCCGCTGAAGCACCTGGGCTACAAGGCCATCGTGGTGAACCTGAGCGACGTGTACGCCATGAACGCGACACCGCGCCAAGTGGTGGTGGGCATTGCGCTCAGCAACCGCTTTCCGGTAGAAGCCGTGGATGAGCTCTATGAAGGCATGTTGCTGGCCTGTCGCAATTACGGGGTGGATCTCGTCGGTGGCGATACCACCTCTTCGCTCAGTGGCCTGGTGATCTCGGTCACGGCCATCGGCACGGTTGCCAAGGATGAAGTGGTGTATCGCAGCGGCGCGAAGGACAAGGATCTCTTGGTGGTGAGCGGCGATCTGGGTGGTGCGTACATGGGCCTGCAAGTGCTTGAACGCGAAAAAGCGGTCTTCAAGGATTCTGGAGCCCAACCCGATCTGGAAGGCCACGATTACATCCTCGAGCGGCAATTGAAACCAGAGGCACGGCGCGACATCATCGAGCTCTTGAAGAAACTCGACGTGCGGCCAACGAGCATGATCGATGTGAGCGATGGCTTGGCCAGTGAAGCGATGCACCTTGCGCGGTCCTCAGGGCTTGGTGTTCGCATCTATGACGACAAGCTGCCGATAGACCCGACCACGTACAGCTCGGCGCGCGACTTCAACCTGGATCCCAGCACCTGTGCCCTAAATGGTGGGGAAGACTACGAGCTGCTCTTCACCGTTGCACAGAGTGATTTCGAGAAGGTGAAAGGGAATCCGAGCCTGAGCATCATTGGCCATATGATGGATGCTGCCAGTGGTTACCACTTGGTGGATAAGCAAGGTGGCTTGCACGAGCTGAAGGCCCAAGGTTGGGATGCGTTGTTGAAGCGCTGAAAGGCGAACACGACTGAAATGAAGAAAGCGCCCCGAGAGGCGCTTTCGTTATTCTCTTGAACGTGGATCAACGACGCTTCTTGCGCGACTTCTCACCATCGGAGATATCGTCACCATCGTCGCTGATACCCGATGGGTCGTTGCCTGTGCCAGGGTTGCCTACGCCATCGTTGGTAACACCTTCCTGTTGGCTTCCTTCACCATTGGTCTGACCGATACCTGTTGTGCGCAGGTTCTTGGCGTTGACCGCTTCAGCTTCCGTGTCGGAGTTGCAAGGATGCACGGCTTCCTCCTTCGTGCAAGACGCAAGCGCCATTACAAGAATGGCCGACAGGGCAAGTTGCTTTAGGGAGTTCATGGACGTAATCAGGTCAAAAGTACATCGTCAAACAGCGGAAAGCAAGGGTTTTGGGTCATTTTTCCAACCGTTGGTCATTGGTAGGGAAACGAGCACTTGGGTGCCTGTGGTATGTCCGGTGCTCGGGTCGGTCCGTTCTTCTGGCCCCTTTATGCGTATGTCTGTGAGTTCCAGCTTTCTAAGCACGTCCGCGCGCCCCTTGGTGATCTCGATGCCCCGGCTTATGTGGTCGCCCTGGCCGCTGGCCTTGGCCTCCAAGCTGTGTTTTACGCCGATACCATTGTCGAGGATACGGATCTCCAGCCGGTCTCCGTCGGCCTTGCGCACTTCGATCCGCACGGTGCCCGAACCATCCATGGGTAGGATACCGTGCCAGATACTGTTCTCCACATAGGGCTGAAGCATCATGGCGGGCAGGCGCGCCTCTGCGATGTTCAGGCCCGGTTCCACATCGATCTTATAATCGAACTTGTCCTTGAAGCGCATATGCTCCAGAACCAGGTAG
>JAEYWT010000228.1 GCA_023428865.1 Bacteroidota bacterium
TGACCGCTCCCTGCGCATCGGCGACCTGGTGGAAGTGGTCCGTGTGGAAAGTAACACCCTCATCGTAAAACCCTTGGAGGCCTAGCCCTCGCCTGTTCCAACAAACCAGAACATTCCAAAACCCAAACACCGCCATGTCTGCATTCGCCTATGTCGCCTTACTTCTCGCCGTCTTCGTGATCTTCCTGATCGCAAAGGGCGTCCGCATTATCCAGCAAAGCGAGTCCATGGTGATCGAGCGCTTCGGTAAATACCGTACCACTCTAGTAGCCGGCTTCAACATCATCATCCCCGTTTTCGACAAGCCACGCGAGATCGTTTACCGGTTCACCCGCGACCTGCCCGACGGCAACAAGTACGTGCAATTCGTGAAGAAGGAGCGTATCGACCTGCGCGAGACCGTGTACGACTTCCCACGCCAGAACGTGATCACCAAGGACAACGTGATGACCGAGATCAACGCGCTGCTCTACTTCCAGATCATGGACCCGGTGAAGGCTATGTACGAGATCGAGAACCTGCCTTTGGCCATTGAGAAGCTCACACAGACCACACTTCGTAACGTGATCGGCGAACTGGACCTGGATGAGACCCTCACCAGCCGGGACACCATCAATATGAAATTGCGCCAGATCCTGGACGAGGCTAGCAACAAGTGGGGTGTGAAAGTGAACCGTGTGGAACTGCAGGATATCAACCCACCGCGCGATATCCGCGAGGCCATGGAGAAACAGATGCGTGCCGAGCGCGATCGCCGGGCGCAGATCATCGATGCCGAGGGTAGCAAACGTGCTGCGGTGCTACAGGCTGAAGGTATCCAGCAGTCGCAGATCACCACCGCCGAGGGCCAGAAGCAGAGCCAGATCCTGGAAGCCGAAGGTGATGCACAATCCCGTATCCGTCGTGCCCAGGGTGAAGCCGAAGCCATCCGTCTGGTGACCGAGGCCATCAAAGCCAGCAATGGTGATCCAACCACCTACCTGATCGCCATGAAATACTTGGAAACGCTGAGCGAAATGACCAGCGGCCAGAACAACAAGGTGATCTACATGCCCTACGAAGCCACCGGTGTGCTTAGCAGCGTGGGCGGTATCAAGGACATGCTCGATGGTGCCAAGAAGCTGAACGGCTGATCGGCGCACTTATTGGAACGAAGCCCCGATGGAAACGTCGGGGCCTCTTCGTTCAACTCCGTACCTTCACCCCATGCCCGCCTACTCCACTCTCTCCGAAGCCGTGAATGATCTGCAGCGCCGTGGTTACACCGATGACCTTACCGCAGACGAACATTGCCTGGTCTGCGACGCACGTGGCATCAACTTGGATCCCGCGCAGTTCGAGATCGACGAATTCCACCGCTTCGAGGGCATGAGCGATCCCGAGGACCAGAGCATCGTTTATGCTATCAGTTCGAAGGACCAAGGGATCAAGGGCATCCTGGTGAATGCGTATGGGCCGGATGCTTCCAGCTTCACGCAGGAGATGGTTAAGAAGTTGGCCACGCACTCCAACACCTGATGCCAACCTACGGATCCAAGGTCCTGGTCCGTGATGAAGATCATCCGTTGAAAGTCCTGAAACACAGGTTTTCCTAACCTTCGCGATCTTTACACGTATCTTTGCCCTGTTCCCCTACTTGGTGAACAAGCCCCAAGCGCCCAGCTTTCGCTTCTAGCAACTGTCCAGGCGCAATCCCCAGCGGGATCCATTGCACGCCGGACACGATAACCCGGGGCTTCCACAACAACACTTGAAAAGGTGTGTTCAGGGACAATGGCCTGAACATGCCGCACACATCCCGCGCAGGGACTGTTCTGCGCATACCTGAATGGAACGTACTACGTTCAACGACCTCGGGCTCATCGAGCCTATCCTGAAAGCCCTCGAAACCGAAGGCTACACTCACCCCACCCCGATCCAGGAGCAAGCCATTCCTCACCTGATCAAAGGGCGCGACCTCTTGGGCTGCGCACAGACCGGCACCGGAAAGACCGCAGCGTTCGCCATCCCCATCCTTCAACAGCTACAGTCCAAGGAGGCGAAGGCTAAACGCGCCATCCGCACCTTGATCCTTACACCAACCCGCGAACTGGCCATCCAGATCGGCGAAAGCTTCGCGGCTTATGGGCGCAACCTGAAACTGAAACACACCGTGATCTTCGGTGGTGTGGGCCAGAAACCACAGACCGATGCCCTCCGCAACGGTGTGGATACGGTGATCGCAACACCCGGCCGCCTGCTCGATCTGATGCAGCAAGGCTTCGTTCACCTCAACGACTTGGAGATCTTCGTTCTCGATGAAGCCGACCGCATGCTGGACATGGGCTTCATCCACGATGTGAAGAAGGTGATCGCCAAACTGCCACAAAAGCGCCAGACGCTGTTCTTCAGCGCCACCATGCCGCCAGAGATCGCCAAGCTGGCCAACAGCATCCTCACGGACCCCATCAAGGTGGAAGTGGCACCTGTAAGTAGCACCGCCGACACCATCGACCAGAGCATCTTCTTTGTGGATCGCACGGACAAGAACAAGCTGTTGCTGAGCTTGCTCGAAGGTGATACCATCCGCGAAGCGCTCATCTTCACCCGAACCAAACACGGTGCGAACAAGGTGGCCAAAGTGCTTACCCAAGCGGGTCACGCCTCCGAAGCGATTCACGGCAACAAGAGCCAGAGCGCGCGCCAAAATGCCTTGAAAGGTTTCAAGGAAGGCAAATTGCGGGCCTTGGTGGCAACAGATATCGCTGCACGCGGCATCGACATCGACGGCCTCACGCACGTGATCAACTTCGATATCCCGAACATCCCAGAAACCTATGTACACCGCATCGGTCGTACTGGACGGGCCGGTGCTTCTGGCAAAGCCCTCTCCTTCTGCGATCACGAGGAAAAGGAATACCTGCGCGACATCACCCGCTTGATCAAGCGCGACATCCCGGTGGTGCCCGATCACCCGTTCGTGATGGTGGGTGGTCCGAAGAAAGCCGAACCAGAAGTGCGTGAACCGCGCCAGCCGCGTGGCCCCGGCCGTGGTGGTCGCCAGGGTCAAGGGCAGCGCCAACCGCAAGGCCGAGGCGATGGACAACGGAGCAACAGCCCACGCAACAACGAACCTCGTCGCGATGATCGTGTACCACGTGCCCCGCACCAACAAGGTACCCAGCAGCCACGCACTGAGCGCCCACTCGGCAGCGAACAACCACGAGCAGAGAATCCAGTACGCCGCCAAATGAGCCAGCGCTCTGACCGGAGACCACAAAGCCAACGGAATGAGCGTCTACGTCCAGATGGGCAGCGCGAGAACCGCCCCCAGGAACAGCGCCAACCCCGCCATAGTGAGCAGGCTCGTCAAGGCGAACATGCGCGCGATGGGCAGCCAACGCATCCACACGGCGATCGTCAGCCCCAGCGCCAAGGGGAGCGTTCCAACACACGCAATGACCGTGGCCCACGCCGCGACGACAGGCCACGGGAGCCACGCCCACAGCAAGAGCGCAAGACCGAAGCGGGCAAACCGGACTATGCTGCCATGACACGTGAGCTCTTTGGCGAAGAAGCCGAGCGCGAAGCAGGCAAGAAGAAAGACGGCGACAGTAAGAAGAAAGGCTTGCTAGGTCGCTTGTTCGGACGGTAGAATTCGGACCGGGAATGGACGGGAGGCAACGTCAATAGGTACGGCACAACGCGGCATTCATTCACGTCCAACCACGTTCATCCACGGTTACGTGAGCACTAATGAAAAGGCCGGGGAAATTCCCCGGCCTTTCTGCTTCCATCATGTTCTTCCGTTAAGCGCGCACTGCAACGCGTTCTGCCTCCACTTTCGTGGGCTCACCGAACTTGCCGCTGGCCCGTAACTCCTCCTGCAATTGTTGGCTCGTTTTACCGGTACCATCATGGCGCCAGCCAGGAGGACCGAAGATGTACATGAGCTTCGCCTTGAAGGTGGGAGCCTGCTTCACATCGCGCCAGATCTCTTGGAACTCGAAGAGGTTGTGGGTAACCGGGTTGTTCGTACCAGGATCATGGCTGATACCGAACTTCGGCACGATCCCTTTGATCGGCTTTTGCCAGGTGTTGTAGAGGCGGTCCCAAAAGGTGAAGATGCCACCATGGTTGCGGTCCAGGTATTCGGTGTTACAGCTGTGGTGTACCACGTGTACATGGGACGAATTGAAGATATTCTCCAACCACCCATACGATGGCACTAACTGCGAATGCAGAGTGAATTGATAGAACGCATTGATGATCAAACAGGTCGCGATCATGATCGGCTCGAAGCCCAGCAGCGGCATCCATAGCCAGTAGATCGGTTTTATCAAGGTGATGAACCAGCCGTTGCGGATACTGATGGTGAGGTTGTACATCTTACCACTATGGTGTGGCAAATGAGCCGCCCAGAGGATACGGACGTTATGCGCTAACCGGTGGTGCCAGTAGAAGTTGTGGTCGTCGGCAATGGCACAAATGAGCCAGACATACCAAGCGAACCCGAGTGATGAGTAGCCCAGGTACTCTTCGCGGAAAGGAGCCGCCCAGGCGAATAGGAACATGTACAGGGTGATCTCGAACACGTTGGTGACCACCCGTATGATGGTGGCTCCGATGCCGATCACGAAACCAGACCAGCTCTCCTTCAGATCGAAGAGGTGTTTGGCGTTCACATACTCGAGGATGATGAGCACCAGGAAGACCGGGTACACATACTTGATGCCGATGCCTTCGATGGCCAGTTCGGGCAACTGGGCCTTCATATCCAGCCAGGCCTGGATGGGGTTGAAACTCATGGAATGTCTCCTGCGGTGATGGGCGCAGGCCGCCAAATGTACCCCATGGATCGGAAGAGGATCCGGATGAACATCACGATCATCTTTGTAGCATGGCACGCCTACCACTCTTCCCTGCGCTCCTCTCGCTCTCCACCGCCACGGCACAGATCGGGATCAACGGTCCCATGGCAGGGCCGCCGGATCTGATGGAGACCACCATTTGGATGCAATGCCACGGCCCATGTGAAGCCTACCTCACCTATTGGCCTGCTGCAGAACCGGGCAAAGCTATTCGCACCATACCACAGACCTCAGACCCTGACAAAGGCCACGCCATGGACTTCAAGTTGGGGCCGCTCGTGCCCGGAACCGAATATCACTACACGGTTTCCACCACCGGCCAACCAGGGTTGAAAGACACGCTCTCATTCCGCACCCAAACGCTCTGGAAATTCCGCACCGACCCACCACCCTTCACCCTGGCCTTGGGTAGTTGCACATACATCAACGAACCCGCGTACGACAGACCAGGCCGAGCCTACGGCGACACCTACGGGATCTTCGATGCCATCGCCGCCAAAAAACCCGACATGATGCTCTGGCTCGGCGACAACATTTACCTACGTGAGCCGGATTGGGGCAGCTGGAGCGGCTACCTGCATCGCTACACCCATACGCGCTCTACCCCCGAAATGAAACGCTTATTGCGAAGCACTACACACGCCGCCATCTGGGACGATCACGACTTCGGCCCCAACGATGGCGACGGCTCCTTCGTGGGTTCCAAGATGGCGCGCGAAGCTTTCGACCTTTTCTGGCCCAACCCCACCAATGGCGTACCGGGTGTAGATGGCACCACAAGCATGTTCAGCTACTACGATGCCGATGTCTTCCTCATGGACGATCGCACCTTCCGCGTACCCGGCGATCTGAAGACCAGCGAGCCCGCCTTGCTTGGAAAACATCAACTGGACTGGCTGATCCGTGCGCTCAAGTACAGCGACGCCAGCTTCAAGTTGGTTGCCATCGGTGGGCAAGTGCTCAATACCGCTGCGGTCTACGAGAACTACGCCACCATACCGAACGAGCGGAACGAATTGCTTCGGCGTATAGAAGAAGAAGGCATCAAGGGTGTGGTCTTCCTCACTGGCGATCGCCATTTCACCGAACTCACCGCATTGAAGTTGAAGGACGGCCGTACGCTCTACGACCTAACCACCTCTCCACTCACCTCCGGCCCATACACACCGAAGGAGACCAACGACCTACGCGTAGATGGCACGGTGGTTGGCGAACGCAACTTTAGCACACTCGGGTTCTCGGGCGCGAAAGGCGCACGTACCATGATGATCCGCGTATTCGATAGCACAGGCAAGCAGTTGTGGGAACGGAACATCGCGCAAGAACGGTGAGATGAACCACCTTGTTCCACACCTGCAACCTCAGCGTTCCTTCACCGCATACTTCAGCAGAAAGTCCATCGGGTCCAGCACTTCGATCCGTGCGAAGTGGTAGTCTTTGATGTCGTAGGTGACCATGTTGGTACAACCTGCCTGAAGTGCGGAATGGTATTGGAAACCATCCTCCAGGTCAACGATGTGCTTGTCGGCAAGTGTGCGTTCCACGGAAGTCGCATCCATGGTGGTAAGCCGCAACTTGCCCGCGAGCACGGCTATCTTCTCTCGGACCACTTTCCTGCTCGCCTTCTTCTCTGCGAAATAAGCACCAATGGCAAGGCATAGCGGCGAGGTGTAGACCTGGAAACGATCATCATCGGCCAAACTGAGCACACGGGCACATTCACCAAAGCGTGGATACTCGTTGCAGAGCACGGTGACCAGGATATTGGCATCGAGAAAGACTTTCATCGCAGGCTATGCCTAGTGTACCTGAACTTACAGGGTTAGCGCTTCCTGCTCTTCAGGTAGTCTTTCTTCACGTTGCGCTCGGCAGCGTTCTTACGAACATAGGTGACCTCCCCTTCTGCCACTTGGTGGATCCAATCGCTAACAGGGAGCTCGTCGATGGTGGTATAGCGTCTATCCATGGCCTTGCTCAGCATGAACTCTACCAACCGGGAAAGGCTGATGTTGTTCGCCTCTGCGAATGCCTTGGCGCGATCAGCGACACTGACATCGAAGCTGAGGGTGATCTTGGCGTCCATCGATGGTTATGTTTACACGCCAAAGTTACACATCAATACGTAAAAAGCAATGATCCATGAAGCCGGCCTACTTGGAACCGAACGCCCCATAACTGACCAGCAGCTCCAGTGGGCGACGTTCACTGCGGCGCAATTCACGCTCCTTTAGGTTCTCGGGCAATTGTTCTGGGTCTCCGGGGAAACCGAGCACGAGCACGGATACGATATCCAGCTCTTCCGGGATCTTGAAGCCCTCCCGCGCGGCATCGCTGTTGAATCCTCCGAGGATGTGAACACCCATACCCAAGGCCGTGGCTTGCGCCGTGAACTGAGCGGTCGCCAAACCCAGATCATGCCGTGCATGGAAATTCTCATGGCCATTGCGGCTCAACGTGCGGTGGACCATGGCGAGGATCAGAACAGGTGCCTTATCCACCCAGATCTGGTTACTTGGGTTCAGCGCAGCTAGCAGCGTACCATGCCCTTCACCACCTCGCCGCGTAACCAAAAAGCGCCAAGGCTGCTCGTTCATACTACTCGGCGCCCAACGTGCTGCTTCCAACACCAACTCTAGTTCTGCATCGCTTACCTCGCGCTCACTGAAGGCCCGGTTACTGAAACGTGCGTTCAGCATGGGATGGATATCCAGTTCACTGCGGCGTGTATCGCCGTGGTTCATCGGGCGGTGATATCAAAGGTCAGGTTCACTTCATCGGCGATGGCCTTGTCGCCGATCTCGGGGAAGAATGCACCAGAACGGTACTTGATGTCGTACTGCGTGCGATCGAAGGTGAGCGTTGCCGCAGCCCGAGCTTTATCGCCTTCCACCCAGAAGATGCAATTGAACGCATTGGGTTTGGTGATCCCTTTGATGGTAAGTTCACCGGAAACGCGGTAGTTCGGCTTGCCAGGAGCTACATCGGGAATGGCTTCCACCTTAGTGGCTTTGAAGGTGGCTGTTGGATGCTTGTCCACCTCGAAGAAGTCAGGACCTTTCAGGTGGCCTACGAATTTGGCGTTCGTGCCTTCGTTCTCAATATCGGTACAGGTGATCCCGGTCATGTCTATCTGCACCTCTGCACCTGCGAGCATTCCATTCTTCAGGTCAACAGTACCACCCTTTACGGGTACACGCCCGGTGTGGTCGCCTGTCAATTTGGTGGCGGTCCACAGCACTTTGCTATCCACCGGATCAATGGTCTTGGCGGTTTGTGCGCTTGCAGAGAAGGATGCCACCAAGGCGGCAGCGAGGAAGAGGTGCTTCATGTTCAAGTTCGTGTGCTCAGTTTCAACAGATCCAGTGCCCTTTCGGTTCAGCCACGCCAGGCATCTAGTAAACGGTTCAGTTCAAGGGCTTCGGCTTCGGTAAGGCGGTCCAGGCCGTTCTTTTCTGAAGGTCGGTTGGCGCGATCGATCTCGTCCAGCATGTCCAGTCCTTTCTGGCTGATGCGCACATACACCACCCGTCGGTCGTCCTCACAGCGTTCGCGCTCCACCAGCCCCTTGGCGATCAACTTATCGGTAAGCCGTGTGGCGTTCGGTGCGCGATCGATCATCCGCTCCTTCACGCAGTGCATGTTCATACGATCCTTCGCCCCGCGCAGGATCCGCAAGATGTTGTACTGCTGCGGACTGATACCATAAGGTTTGAAGAGTTCCACTTGCTGGTTTCGGAACCAGCCGGCCGTGAACATCACGTTCAGCATGGCCTTGTGCTGCTCACTCTCGAAACGGCTCCTCAATTCTTCGTCTATGCGTGCCATGTTCAGGGTGCGAATTTACGCAGAACATTCTCCATGGAATATTTTTCCATTGTCCACCACCCCGTCCTGCGATATTTTCGCACCCTACCATGCGCTACATCGCCAATCTAGCTCTGGCCAGCCTCTTGCTCGCCTGCTCTGCACCAGCCACCACGGACGACGACCAGGAACCGGGCACACCTTCCACACCAACGACCAGCACACCCCGAAGCAACACGGCGGAACGTGACTCTTGGCAGAAGCCCCAGGAAGTGTTCATGCTCATGGGCAACGACCTGCGGGGCAAATTGATCGCCGACTTGGCTGCTGGCGATGGGTACTTTACCTTCAAGATGATCGAAGTGGGCGCCAACGTGATCGCCATAAGCGACGACCAAGCCCAGCTGGATGCCATTGAAGCGCGGAAGAAGGAAATGAAACTGAGCGACGAACGCCTGCGCACGCGCCTTACTTCCAAGGACGACCCGGGGCTGGCTCCGGACGAAGTGGATGCCTGCCTGCTCGTTCACAGCTTCGTGAGCATACCCGACAAGAAGGAGTACTTGAAGAAGGTCTTCGCAGGCACACGCATGCCTAAGCCGCTGTTCGTACTGGAATGGCTCAACAACGAAACGCCCATCGGCCCACCCATGACCGACCGCATGTCCAGTGAGCGTATCATGGACGAGATCGGTCTAGCTGGGTATACCGATGTAGGCACCTACTCCGCCAAGATCCCCCACCAAGCGTTCCTCTTCGCATCGTTCCAAAGTGGCGCGGACGACGATGCACAGGGCATGGATCCTGCGCAGCTGATACCCGGTCAGTAGGTCAGGATCAGCGCGGCAGCCACTTCACGTCTTCCCCCGAAAGGCGATCAACACCTTTGTAGCTGGTAAAGAGGTTGGCCCATAGGATCTTGGACCAAGCGTACATCACGGGCGCTGTGAACACCAGAACACCCAGCACCCAGAACAGGCGCGTAGTGGGTGTGGTGGAAGGTACAAGGATACCCATGGCCACGTACACGGTTACGCAAATGGCAACGGCGAAGGCGTAGCTCACGTACATGCCGCCGTAGTAGAAACCCGGCTCCGGTTCGAACTTGCGGTGGCAGGCCGAACAGCTTTCGAGCAGGTCACCAGCACGGGAAAGATCGTACGGATTGCGGGTAACGAAGAACTCGCCTTCGTGGCAATGCGGGCATTTGCGGTGAACGATACTGTACAGCTTGGTACCCTTTTTCAACATGGCACAAAGGTACCGCGCAGATGTCGACCTTACTGTTTCAGCTTATCGGCGAACACCTTGCGGAACTTGTCCAGCTTGGGGCGTATCACCATCTGGCAGTAGCCCTGCTCTCCATTCAGGGCGTAGTAGTTCTGGTGGTAGTCCTCTGCTGCGTAGAACGTAACGGCTGGCGAGATCTCCGTAACGATAGGCCCTCGAAAGGCACCGCTCGCATCCAACTTCGCCTTGTAAGCTTCTGCAATGCGTCGTTGCTCTTCATTATGGAAAAAGATCGCTGACCGGTACTGGGTGCCCACATCGGCACCCTGGCGGTTCAACGTGGTGGGGTCGTGCGTTTGCCAGAAAACCTCCAGGATCTCGTCATAGCTCACCTCTTTCGGGTCGTACACCAACTGGGCTACTTCGGCATGGCCCGTAGTGCCGTTACACACCTCGCGGTAGCTGGGGTTCTTCACATGGCCACCCATGTAACCGCTCACCACGCTCTTCACGCCCTTCAGTTCGGTGAAGACCGCTTCCACGCACCAGAAACATCCGGCACCCAGGGTGATCGTATCCAGGCCAGCACTATTCGTAGGTTCCATTTCGTCCAAGGCGTGTTTGGCAGGTGGTTGTGCGTTACCGCCATGGCAGGCCAGCAACGCAGTAGAAGTAAGTGCGAGTGCGAAGTTCATCATCCGCTTCTTCAACACACCGTGCATGATCATGTTCGTTTCAACGGTGGTCGCACAGGTTCCTTGGACCTGACGATCACTTTCAACCTTTGATGGCTGCAGCAAGCGCCTTGCCGATCCGTTCCACCACGCCCACCACCAGCGCATTACCCATGAAGAACGCTCGCCACGTATCGCTTACACCGGCGGTATGGTCATCGGGGAACATGTTCAGCCGTTCCAATTCCACAGGTGTCAAACGGCGGAAGCGTTTCCCATCCTGGCTCACCACATGTTTGAATCGGGAAGCGCCCCTGCCACCCTCGCCGGTGATGATGGTGCGCGAAGGCCGATCGAGCGGATCAGGGAACACCATGGCTCCTTCGGAGTATGCGTACTGGTGGCCATTCGAGCTGGAGCGGGCCTCGCTCTTCGCGCCTTTCAGGTACTTCCAAGCGGCCAATTCCTTCTTTGCGATGAAGTACTCCGCAGGCACTTGCGTGCTGGGGAGCAGATGATCGCCGAGCCGCGCAAGATCGCCCGTGTATGTGGCTTGTAGAACGCCAGTGAAGACCAGTCCGTCCACCATGATACCCGCATTCTTGAAAGGTGTCCGCCCCTTGCGCTCACCGAACTCACGCGACAACACATCGAGCTCTTGTGCAATACTGAATTGCACCATTGTACCTTTCAGTTCCGCTGGAAAAGCATGGGCCATGGTGCCATCCTGTTCCAACCAATCGCTGGGCACGGCTTGTCGGAGCGCTTTGTAGCGTGCAGTGCTCTTGTGGTAGCCAAGAAGGAATACGCGGCGGCGCCGTTGTGGCATGCCGTATTCGGCTGCATTGACCACCCGCCACTCTACGGCATAGCCTAATTTGTCCAGCGAACGCAGCATCACAGCCAGATCGCGCCCACGTTGGCCAACCGGCGAACCGAGTAAGCGATCCACGTTCTCCAACAGTAAGTATGCCGGCTTGTTCTTCTTCTCGCTCAGGATGCGGTGGATCTGCCACCATAACACGCCCTTCCTCCCTTGCAGGCCAAGACTGTTCTTCAACGTGCTGGCCACAGAATAATCCTGGCAAGGGAAGCCTCCCACCAGTATATCGTGGTCGGCAATGTCCTTCACGGCAACCTTGGCAATGTCCTGATTGGTATGATGTTCCGCACCAAAGCGTGCCACATACACATCCGAAGCGTGTTGCTTGCGGCGCGCGGGTTCCCATTGGTTGCTGAAGACCACTTCGAACCCGACATCCTTGCCGCTGGCGCGCTCCAGCCCGAGACGGAAGCCACCAACACCGGCGAATAGCTCCGCCACGCGGACCACCTGCTTCGCCTTGCGTTTTGCCATGCGGGCCCGAAATAAACCCACCCGATCCTGGGATCCTAGCGCCTAGCCCGTTGCCCGTCAACCATGCAATGTGGAGAGCGCAGCCGTAGGTTCGCGCCCAATGCTAAGCGGAATAAGGCCGGTATGGGCCTTTACGCAAGTGTGCTGACCATGGAACGCCGGGCACACAAGCTCCCAAGGGCCTTAACCTATATTTGACCGACCCTTAACATCCGGACCCACAATAGGGCCGGACCTTTGCACCGCAACATGAGCGAACACATGGCAGGAACATTGGTGCAGAAGGTGCTGTTGGTGGATGATGAACCCGATATCGTGGAGCTGTTGCGCTACAACCTGGAGCGCGAAGGCTACGCAGTGCAAACAGCACTGAACGGAAAAGATGCGCTGAAAGCTGCCAAGAGCGGGCGCCCCGACCTGATCGTACTGGACATCATGATGCCCGGCATGGATGGTGTGGAGGTGTGCACCCAACTACGCCAGTTGCCAGAATTCAAGAACACGGTGATCACCTTCCTCACTGCACGAGGCGAGGATTATTCACAGATAGCAGGTTTCGATGCAGGCGCCGATGATTACATCACCAAGCCCGTGCGTCCGAAAGTGTTCGTGAGCAAAGTGAAAGCCCTGTTGAAGCGAAGTGGCAGCGATCGTCCGGAAGGCCGCATTTTGGCATCGAACGGTGTTAAGGTTGATCTGGAGCGCGTCATGGTCTACGTAGGCGATCAAGAACTGCAGCTTCCCAAGAAGGAATTCGAGTTGTTGGTGTTGTTGATCGGCAAGCCGGGAAAAGTCTTCAAGCGCGACGAGATCTACAGCCAGATCTGGGGCAACGAGCTCTTCGTAGGCGACCGCACCATCGACGTACACATTCGCAAGCTGCGCGAGAAGATCGGCGACGACCGCATCAAGACCATCAAAGGCATCGGCTACAAGTTCGACGCCTGAGTCGCTCAACAGCATTTCTGTCTGCCTTTATCTTTGCCGCCTCTTGCGGCGCTATCCCGAGCCGCAAGCAGGATAGTTCGGGGTGTAGCGCAGCCCGGTTAGCGCGCGTCGTTCGGGACGACGAGGTCGGAGGTTCGAATCCTCTCACCCCGACCAGACCAAGCCCTGGTGACGAAGTCACTG
>JAEYWT010000180.1 GCA_023428865.1 Bacteroidota bacterium
AACATCCGGTACTGCTCATTTTCGTGCGTGGTGATTGGTGCCCGGGTTGCCACATGATGCTACGCACCTACGAGCGCAACCGGGCCAAATTCCTGGAAAGAGGGATCCATGTGCTCGGTGTAGGCCCGGACGATATCAGTGTGAACCAGGATATGGTGGAGCGTATCGGTGTGGCCTACAAGATGCTCTCCGATGACAAGCAGGAGGTGAGCACACAATACGGTGTGGTGTACAACAACCCCATCATCGAGCTCGGTATCGACTACGCTAAGGGCATTCCGTTGCCAGCCTCTTTCCTTGTTGATGTTGATGGTGTGGTGCGCTACGTTTCGCGTCCGGACCGTGTGGGTGAGTTCCTCGATCCAGCTTTGATCTTCAGTGTGCTGAACGAGATACCGGACCAACCCGCCGTGGCATGGAACTGACCGCCGTACTGGCCTATGGTGCCTTGCCTGCTGTATTCCTTGGTGCAGCGGCCGCCATCTCGTATGCCTACAACAAGCTTCAGACCCGGAACACACTGAGCGAACGGGATCGCGATAGTTACCTCAGCGTGCTCGAGAGCAGTAACGATGCGCTCTTCGTGATCAACTTCGTGAACGGGCGTATTTATCAGGCCAATTCAAAGGCCTCGGAGCTATTGGGGTACAGCAATGCAGAACTGACCTCGCGCACCATATTCGAACTGCATCCGAAGTCATTTTGGAACCGAAGTGCCACCCGCATTGCCGATGCTTGGGAACAGAAAGGTCTGGTGTATGAGGATATACCATTGGTGACCGCATCGGGTGAAACGATCACGGTGGAGAGCAGCACACGTGTGAGCAGTTTCCGTGGGGATCCAGCGATCATACTGTTGGCTCGCGATATCCGTGAGCGGGTGGCTTTGCAGCAGCGTGTGCAGGAACAACAATCGCTGGTTCGCGAACAGAACGACCAGTTGCTCTCAAGCATCCGTTATGCGCAACGCATACAGCGGGCTGTGTTACCTGAAGCTGAACGACTACAGGAGATCATCCCGGAATCGTTCATCCTCTTCCGGCCTCGTGATATCGTGAGCGGTGATCTTTACTGGTTCACCGAACATGCCGGACGATTCATCATCACCGCGGCCGATTGCACTGGTCATGGCGTTCCCGGTGCCTTGCTCAGTTTGATCGGCGCATCCCTGTTCGATGAAATGGTGAAGGAGAAAGGCTTGCTTGACCCGGGTGCGATCCTTGATGGAGCACGTGCCGGCATGATCCAAGCCTTGAGCAAGCAAGATGGGACATCGGAACAACAGGATGGTATGAACGCCAGCTTGGTGGTACTTGATCGCATAGCAATGACCGCCACTTATGCTGGAGGGTTCGCTCCGCTCTATTTGATCAGGAACGGCGAAGTGGTCGAGTTTAAAGGAGACCGTATGCCAATTGGACCGTACATGGGAGCTGACAGGTCGTTCGCGTCGGTCACCATTTCCTTGGAATCAGGAGACAGACTATACTTGTTCACCGATGGTATCCCTGATCAATTCGGAGGTTCCTATGGCAAAAAATTGAAATCGAGCGGACTGAAACGGTGGCTGTTGGAGACTGCTTCGTTCCCGATGGATGATCAGTACCAAGCCATCTCCGATCGATTCCGCCTATGGAAAGGACGACATGAACAAGTGGACGATGTGCTGCTCATCGGTCTAGAGGTCTGATCCTTCAGCGGACCAGCTCCAGCATTTCGCTGATCGGCAAGGATCCAGCATTGGTGACCAAAGCCATCGGCTCCACTACATCGACCAGGGAAACCTGAAGCCCATGAGAAGCTAAGTGCGTGGTCGTGGTGCTGTCACCACCCATTATCAAAGCCGTTCCGGTTGGTTCGTGTAAACGGGTGTATCGCTGGAAGGAGCGTCTGTCATGGTCTGCCATCCACGTGCCAACAGCTTCTGGGTGGAATACCGGTATACCGTACGCCATGAACTGTGCTGTTATTGGGTCGTTGCCCCGGATGATGATGATGTGATCCGCCTGCGTTCCCTGCGCTAGCTCAACCGTGCGCTCACAGGCTCCTTTGATGCCATCCACGCTCCATGTGCGCACTGGCAACCCATTCTGATCCTGTAGTGCATTCGTGTAGACCTCTTTCGCTGTTGTGATGCGCCATGTGGTATGAATGAGAACCGTGGCAAGCACGAGAAGAGTGAGGAATTCGAGCTTACGATGTCTCACTTGTATGGAACCCAGTGCCCATGCCAGGACCAATGGTAAGCCAAGGAAGATCCTCGAAAGCGGGAAGAAGATCGAATCGTATCCGTCGTGGACCTTGGCGAAACAGAAGCTTAGAAGGATCAGTGCGAGGGTCCCAACGAGTGCCCAAACCATGCGGGTGTCGCGCTGTCGTACGTGGATAACCAGTGCTCCGATCAATAGTATGAGCACGATCGAACCAGCGTGTCCACTCAAGGGAGAAAGCCAGGCGAAGTGAGAATCGAGTCGCTTGAAGGCCTCTAGGATCAGATGAGGCTTGAAGTGCATACGCCAGTCGAAGATGGTATTGACCACTTCGGCGCGTTGGGCTTGGAAGAATGCACGTACCACACCCAACACCAGCGATACGGGTACAAGTCCGATCAGTACTCCTAGGTATGCGTTGCGCTCGGTGCGATGCTGGAATAGTTCGTACAGCCCTATTGGAACAGCGATCAATGCGGCATTCGGATTCACGAAGACGGCGAATGAAAGAACCATCGTTACCAAGGCCGTTCGCATGAAGGTGCTCTTCACTAGCCAGGCCAACGGCACGAACGCGGTAAGGGCGATACCGTTCAACGCGGTGATCTGTAACCCATGTTCAACAGGAAGGAGAACTGGCATGGCGGCGAGGATCAGTGCAGGCCACCACTCGTCCCTATGTTGGTAGTACCACGCGAATGCCAGGAACGGCGCAACGGTGAACAGAGCGAAGATCACCGCCACCGTGGTGATCGGGTCGAAGCCGAGCCGAACGAAAGGTGCTGCGATCAAGGCTTCCAACATCACACCATAGTCCTGCCCGTAGAAGAACGGTTCGTGGAAGAGGCCATGGGAATAATCGACCGCAGCCAACCAGACCACCACAAGGTCGTCGCTTGCGTAGCCCATGGTGGTATATGTCAACCACGCACGGTCTACCAGGGTACAAAGTACCACCAGCGTGAACGCCCAAGGGAAGAGGCGATCACCGCGACCGGTTGACATGGTCGATCACGTTGGATGGGTCCGGTGGGAGGTAGGTCCAGTCCGCGTCCCTGCGCAACCAGGTCGCCTGGCGCTTGGCGTAGTTCCGCGTATGCTGCTTGATCAAGCCGATGGCTTCTTCTAAGGTACGATGGCCATCGAAATACTCGAAGAGTTCGCTGTAGCCGACCGTGCGCAGTGCGTTGTGTTCGCGGAAGGGTAGGAGGCTGCGTGCTTCTTCCACCAGGCCATCGGCGACCATACGGTCCACGCGTGCATCGATGCGGGCATACAAGGACTGCCGATCCACCTCCATGGCGATGCGGATGATGTGTAGATCGTTGCGATCTTCGGGAGTGCTGCGTTGTTCGCTGTACGGACGTCCCGTGCCGATGCACACTTCCAGCGCACGGATAACCCGGTGTGGGTTGCGGTGATCGATGCGCGCGTAGGTGACCGGGTCCAATTGTTCCAACTGTTGCAGGAGCGATCCCAACCCTTCGAACCTTGTTCGTTCCTGCAATTGCGCGCGAAGGATCGCATCTCCAGTGGGTAATGGATCCAATCCTTTGATCAAGGCATCGATGTACAACCCGCTTCCGCCCACAAGCACAGCGATACCGTGTGCATGCAGGATGCGTTGTAGCTCCGTTTCCGCAGCGCGGGCGAAGGCCCCAGCGCTCCAGGTCTCATCGATCCTCAGGTGGCCCAGGAAATGATGCTTCACACCAAGCAATTCTTCTTCCAACGGCCGCGCTGTGCCGATGCGCATGGCTCCATAGAACTGCCTTGAGTCCGCACTAATGACCTCGGTTCCGAGGTGTTTGGCGAGTGCCGCCGCCGTGTGCGTTTTGCCCGATGCCGTAGGTCCGCCGATGACGACCAGCGTGCCCTTGGACCTCATCGGAATTCTTCGCCGAGGTCGTCTATGTTCCCGTGGCCGAACTCATCGTGGTCCTCACCACCCTCGTCTTCGCCCCACTCATCGTCGTCCGCATCGTAGGCGTGCTCTTCAT
>JAEYWT010000306.1 GCA_023428865.1 Bacteroidota bacterium
CTTGTATATGGCCCCGTCCAGCTTCGCCAAGTACGTACACGACCGCAGCGAGGGCTTCCTTGCCGAATACCCCCAACGCTCTTGGAAGGAATGGAACGCGGCCGATGCGCGGGCGTATGAACTGCTCAGCACGGTGAGGGTGCCGTAACTCTACGCCGCATGGCGCGGAAGATCCCAGGGCTTCTCCTTCTGGCCGGGGGTGCGCGACGGACGCATACTGTCCGCACGGTATTGGTCCAACCGGTCCATCTGTTCCAGTTGGTCTTTGAACAACTTGCCGCGGTCCACGAAGGTGTTGAGCTGCGCCACCTGGTGCGGCACAACCCAAGTGCCGATGATGTAGCCGTGGGTGATACCCACCCGCACATCATTGTTGTCCAGGCAATACTCCGTGCCGAAGAGCATGTTCTCGCGAATGAACTCCTTCAATCGAAAGAAGCCATCTTCCGTACTGTTGAAGCGTTCGGCGTATTGCTCCAGCACATGGTGGCTGATGTGGTAGCTCACGCCGTCTTGCATGATGCGGGCGGCACGGTAAAAGGTATCCGTACCGCGGTACCACACGAAGTGCACGATGAACAGGGTCTTCTTCGTGGGCAGCATGGCCACCAGCCAGTTGTTGCCCTGCGGCGACCGGTACGGGAACAACTGCGGCTCCATGCGCACACCCTTGTTCACCTTCACCTGCCTCTGCAGCCGCGCGATAGGCGCCTTCATCTTGTTCCACATCGCGGGTAGGTCGCGCTTGGCTTCCTCCACCACTTGCTCCGGTGTATGGGTATCGATGATCATGGCTATACGATCGTTACGCTTTTGTACGACCATTAGGTGCCACAAGATGTATGTTCCCTGCCGGACGGATCAACACCACTGGTATCGGCGCACAGGGCGCCTGATGAAGAGCCTAGGCTAAGGCACCAGCACCCTTACCTCCTGGCTCACGGGACTTTGACCCGCAGCGCTCACGGCGCACACCTTGAAGCGAACGTATTTCCCGGCATCGGTGCGCACCATGCGCAGGCGGGCACGGCTCGTGTAGGCTATGGACTGCCACACGCCTTCCACCAAGGAAGCTTCTTCTTGTATGTACACCTCATAGAAGCGCGCCCCGTGCAAGGGTGTCCAGCGTAGCGTGAGGTGGCCGCCTTCGTTGCGCTCCACGCGTAGGTTCTGCGGCTGGCCCAAGGGCGGCAGTGTGTGGGGTGCCTTGCGCAACTCGAATCCGCTGCTCAACGCCATGGTCACGTTCTTATGGCTCTTCCCCTGCACATAGGCGAACAGCAAGGTGATCGCGCGGTCCAGCTCGCGGCGGCGCTCCTTCCGGTTCGCGGTGGCGATACGCCCACCATCCAAGCACGCCCAATTGGCCTCTTCCATGGCCTTGGCGCAGCGTTCCACCTCGTCCACCATAGGACCAGCCTCCGGGAAGTACGGGTTGCCACGCATGCCCAATACGATGACACCGGCTTTCACCGGCATCTCCGTCATCGTAAGATGTTTCGTGCCTTTGCAGATGGTGGTGACCCTCATGGCGTTTCAGTTGCGCCCTTCAACGTTCCAGAACTGACCCTGGTTGCATCGCGATCGGGCGCCCCGCACCAAGTAAGGATCAGCTTTGGACCATTGCCGCACGGAACGGGATGGAACGAGCCCGGTAGTGATCAAGGTCCGGCAGCTGCTGTACCAGCTTGCTGCGTTCTTGTACCACCCTTGCCCCGAATGGAACAAGGGACCAGAGAACCCCAGCAAGAACTGCGGCAAGTGATGTCATGATCGGATAACTCCCAAAAGGTCTTGGTCCAACCGGAACCACATGGGCCCAACTCCCAAAAGGTCAGAACCGATCTTGTTCAAGGATCGCACAACTCCCAAAAGGTCCGCACGTACGTTGAACAAGAACCGCACAACTCCCAAAAGGTCGGGTGGCAACTTGAACAAGTCTCCGACAACTCCCAAAAGGTTCAGCCGGATGTTGAACCACGATCGAGCGATATGCAATCATTCTTGCGCTGGCTTGAACAAGGATCGCGCAACTCCCAAAAGGTGCGCGCCATTCTTGAACAAGACTCGGACAACTCCCAAAAGGTCTTGCCACTGGTTGAACACGGACCGGATAACTCCCAAAAGGTTTTGGCGGGGTTCGTGCTCAGATGGGGTGGTTTGAGTACGGAAACCAACCCAAAGACCTGCAAACCGCGCCACGCGTTCAGCGACTGGCCATGCCCTGAACGAGGCACCGACTCTACCCAACACGGTGAAGGCATAAGCACTAGCTCTTCCCGAAGACATGGTCGCGGTGGTACGCGAGGTACTCAGGCTTGGGGCCTGCCGCTTCGGCGGGAAGGGTTAGTGGTTTGCCTTCGTAGGCTTGGAAGTGCTGGGCAATGGTCGCGTTGGCGAAATGGTCTCTGAGTGGTGGCGCGCAGACAAGGCGGAGGTGGGTATCGAAGGTGATGAGGCCGCCTGCCGCAGGCGGGGCCACGATCGAAGGCTTTGTCGTGGAGGGTGATGCCTAGAGGTACGACAGAACTTTTCAACAGGATTTGGATCTAGTAAAGTCGAACATTATACTGAGGAACTCTACTAGACAGAAAATCCGTCAACCATGAAAGACTCGATCCTCTTCATCGCACGCAACGAGCGTGAAGCCTTGCAATGGTTGATCCCTGCACTGGACCGACCGCTTGCGGACATGCCCATGGATCAGTTCATGAAGGCGTGGCATGCGATAGGCTACCTATATGGTGGCTTGCATCCGGATGAGGCAACGGATCATGGCGATGAGATCGTGAACGACCATGAAGGCCCCGAGCGTTTCAACTTGATCGAGCCGCGACTGATCGGACCCTATTACGTGCGGAGCGGGTGGCCCTTGGTACTTGCCCCATTGGCCGAGGAAGCTTGGCGACGCTACGAAATGGGGCGACTGGAGGAGGATGAATTCTACTGTTACGAAGCTTGCAAGGCCGGTATTGTGGCCCGAATGGACGGCGAAACGGGCTTGGAATCAACTCCGATAACTGACTAGCGCCGTATCCCACTCCCATACACACAGGGCGGTGTGGAAACCCCGATAAACCTAGGTATTGATCGAATGTGATCCGCAAGCCTTACTTTGGTGACATTGCGACAGGCGGACACCGGAATGAAACAGAATGAGAATAAACGAACGATCCGCGCGATCGACATGTTCGCTGGCGGGGGTGGCAGCAGTTGGGGAGCTAAGCAGGCTGGAGTGAAGGTGGTGGCAGCGTTCGACCTCTGGGAT
>JAEYWT010000352.1 GCA_023428865.1 Bacteroidota bacterium
CCAGTCGTTCCTTGTTGCACGGTCCATTTCCCGCCACCACGTTGTTGAATTCCGTCCAATCGATGGTGCCCCAATCATAGTGCTTTGTGGCTTCGTTCCACTTCAGTTCGGGATCCGGGATGGTAAGGCCGATGATCTCTGCCTGTTGCACAGTGCGGTCTATGAAGATCTGGCGCAGCTCATCATTGCTCTGGCGCTTGATCTTCCACCGCATGCTATCCGCGCTGTTGGGGCTGTTGGCATCACTCGGTCCGAACATCATCAGGCTGGGCCACCACCACCGGTTCAGGGCATCCTGTGCCATTTCTTTCTGCTCGGGTGTGCCCTTGGCCAACACGCTCATGATCTCGTAGCCCTGGCGCTGATGGAAACTCTCTTCCTTGCAGATCCGCACCATGGCCCGGGCGTAGGGGCCGTAGCTCGTTCGGCAGAGCATCACTTGGTTCATGATGGCGGCACCATCCACTAACCAGCCCACGGCGCCGATGTCGGCCCAAGTGAGGGTGGGGTAGTTGAAGATGCTGCTATACTTGGCCTTGCCGCTATTCAGGTCGGCGATGGTCTGCTCGCGACTGGTGCCAAGCGTTTCGCAGGCGCTATAGAGGTATAGGCCATGGCCCGCCTCGTCCTGCACCTTGGCCAGCAAGATCGCCTTCCGGCGCAAGCTGGGAGCGCGGGTGATCCAGTTACCCTCGGGCAGCATACCCACGATCTCACTGTGTGCGTGCTGGCTGATCTGGCGCACAAGCGTTTTCCGGTACTTCTCCGGCATCCAGTCCTTCGGTTCGATCTTCTGCTCGGCGTCGATCTTGGCTTGGAATAGGTCTTCGAGGTTCTTCACGTCCGTCATAGGCGTTCGTTGTAGGGTGGCTAAGATAGGTTGACCGGGTGTTCCGGAGCTGATCGGGATCAGCCGAACGAACAACCAAGCTGGCCGCACTGTTCCACGGATCCACCACAGCCACACGCCAACCGTTACTTTTGCCGCCCTTGAATATGAGCACCCGCATGGCCCGTTTCCACTCCCTCGAAGTCGCGAGCGTTCACCAGGAGACACCTGAGTGTATCGTAGTAGGCTTCCACATACCCACTGCTGAACAGGCCGATTTCGCCTTCGTCCATGGCCAATACCTCACGCTGAAGTTGTCGGTGAACGGGGAAGAGCTACGTCGTAGCTACAGCATCTGCAGTAGTCCGTTGGATAGGGATGAAGTGCGCATTGCCGTGAAGAAGGTCGCCGGTGGGCGTGCCAGTACACAACTGGTAGAGAAGCTGAAGCCAGGTATGCGGATCGAGGTGATGACCCCGATGGGTAGTTTCACCACGGCCTTGGACGCAGCGAAGGCCCGCCATTTCGTGGCGTTCGCGGCTGGCAGCGGCATCACACCGATCCTAAGCATCCTTAAAACGGTCCTTCGAACTGAGCCAAAGAGCCGCTTCACCCTCTTTTACGGGAACACGGATCAGGATCGGATCATCTTCCGCAGTCGCCTCGAAGAACAGAAGGGCCACTTCGGTGAGCGCTTGGCCGTTCACCACATCCTCTCCAAAGGGGTTGATGAAGATATGCTCTTCAACGGCCGGATCACCAAGGAGAAGGCCGTACAACTGTTGCAACGGTTCGTGAACGATCCGCTGGACAAGGAGTTCTTCATCTGTGGTCCTGAGCAGATGATGGTGAATGTGAGCGAAGCACTGGAGGCCCAGGGTGTGGACAAGAAGCGGATTCACATCGAACTATTCACCACACCGGTAAGTACCGATGCCAAGAAGACCACGGACCACGGTCACGGCCAAACCGGTGACTTTAGTGGTGTGGCGGAGGTGAAGGTGATCATGGACGGCCGCGAGCATCTGTTGAAGATCGCCTCTAATGGAGATCCTGTGCTTGATGCGGCCTTGGATGCTGGCTTGGATGTGCCCTATGCCTGCAAAGGCGCCGTGTGCTGCACCTGCAAGGCGCGCGTAGTGGAAGGCAAGGTAGAAATGGACATGAACTATGCGCTCACCGATGAAGAGGTGGCGGATGGTTACGTGTTGACCTGCCAAAGCCATCCGCGCAGCGCAAAGGTGACGGTGGATTACGACCAGCACTGAGCCGGCGAACCCTATGTCGATCTTTTTGTGATCAAACTCGTCATCAGCTTGGTTCAAGACAGGCCTGTCCGCCACATTAAGACCAGAAAAGGTCAAGGCGGGCTTACGGGCCCGCCTTGCGGTTCTCTCCGCCTTGGTTATGTTGTTTTGTAAGGCAGGGGAGAAGATGTTCCGGTCACTTGCCGGCCTTCGCATATCCGGACAATTTGGTCTGGATATGGGTCAAATAGGGTTCACTGTGGTAAAATCCACCCAGGTCATGGTTGTATCGGATGATGGCGGAAGGGAAATCCGTGTAGAACGGATCCACGTTCGGTGAGGCGTTCTTCTGCAGGCTTACCGTACACTCATAATCCGGGTAGCTCACCAGGTCCTTAGGCAGTGCGGTTTCTATGAACAACAGCTTGTCCTGGAACCCATCCTTGTTGATCCGGATGGTGTAGGAGGCATCCAGGTCCAGTTCCAATTCGAACTTGCCGCGTTTGTCACTGTCGATATGCCCCAATTCTTGGTTGTCCTTGAACAGGGTCACCGTGTAACCATTGGTTCGTTTTCCATCCACCAGTACTTGGCCATGTACGGGCACGTACCAGCCTTCGGCTTGTTCACGACGGTCCACTAGTTTTTTCTGGGCAGCGAGTGTTCCTGGCAGAAGTACCGCAAGGAAGAGTGTCGCAGTAAGGTAAGCTTTCATACGCCGGAGATATTGCGTTAGCTCGTTCTACGCGAGGAGTTGGACCAAGGTTTCGGTCACGCTACCTTGAAGAAGGGTACGCGCTGTTGCTGTTCATCGGTGATCGGTAGCGCGAAATGGATGCTAGTGCCTTGGCCCAGGGCACTTTCCGCCCAAACCTCACCTCCATGTTTTGCCACGATGCGTTGAACAATAGCTAGGCCCACGCCGGAACCCTCGAACTGCTCGGCTTTATGCAGCCGCTTGAAGATGCCGAACGCCTGTTCCTTGTGCTGTGGATCGAACCCGACACCATTGTCGCTTACCGTGATATGGTCCCGACCTTCAGCCCGTTGGTGGCTAATACGGATCTCTGGTCGTTCCTGGTTCCGTGAGAACTTCAAGGCATTGGAAAGCAGGTTCTGCAAGACTACTTTCAACATGGATGCATCGGACA
>JAEYWT010000404.1 GCA_023428865.1 Bacteroidota bacterium
TCTTCAGCACCGCCTGTTCAAAGGCCTCCACATCGGTCACCAAGGGAGCATCGGCCGATAGCATGTGCCACTCGATATCGAGCAGGGCAGAAGCCAGATATTCGCTGGTGGCATAACCTTGGTTGAAGGTGTTGGCGCGTTTCATTTTGGCGATGAGTTCCGCAGGCATCGGCTCCCCGATCTTATAGTGCTTGGCGTAACTGGCCAGTACGGCTGGGTCGGTGGCTAGGGCCTCGTTGATCTGGGAAGGGAACTCCACGAAATCGGTGCTGGTGTTCGTACCGCTGAAAAGGGGATAGGTCTGGCGGCTTAGCATGCCGTGCAGCGCATGGCCGAACTCGTGGAAGAGGGTGGTCACATCATCGAAGCTCAATAGGCAGGGCTGCCCCGGCGCAGGCTTCACGTAGTTGCAGTTCTGGGTGATCACGGGTTGTTGCTGAAGCAAGGTGCTCTGGTCCACGAAAGAGCTCATCCATGCGCCACCGTTCTTGTTGTCGCGGGCGAAGTAGTCGCCGTAGAACAGGCCGATGACGGTGCCGCCGGTATCGATGATGTCGAACACGCGCACATCGGGGTGGTAGACGGGCAGGTCGGTGCGCTCTTTAAAGCTTAGGCCGTAGAGCTTCTCGGCAGCGAAAAGCACACCGTTCACGAGGACGCTATCGAACTCTAGGTAGGGTTTCAAAGCCGCTTCGTCCAGGTCATATTCTGCCTTGCGGACCTGCTCGCTGTAGAAATCCCAGTCCCATGCCTGGATACGGATACCGGTCTTCTGCCGGTCTTCCAGGGCCTGCAGCTTGGCGGCTTCTGCCCGGGCATTCCGTGCTGCGTTCGGAGCCAAGCCAGCCAGCAGCTTAAGCGCCGCTTCGGGGGTCTTCGCCATCTGGTCATCCATCACGTAGCTGGCCCAGTTGGGGAAGCCGAGGAGCTTCGCTTTCTGCGCTCGCAATTGAGCGAGGCGCGCCACAATGGGGCGATTGTCGGTGTCGCCACTGGTGTTGCGGGTGATGCTCGCCTTGTAAATGCGTTCGCGCAGCCCACGGTCTTTGAGCGAGGCTAGCATGGGTTGACCAGTGGTGTTGATCAGTTCGATGAGCCACTTGCCTTCGTGCCCCTTCGCTTTGGCGGCTTCCGCGGCTGCTGCGATGCCCTCGTCGCTCAAGCCATCGAGTTCTACCTTGTTCTCCACCACAATGGACGAGGCGCTTCGGGCCTTCAGGATGTTGTCTTGGAAGGCGGTGTTGAGGTTGGCCTCCTCCTCGTTCAGCTTCTTCAACTGCTCCTTTCCATCGGCATCCAGCAGGGCACCGGCGCGCACGAAGCGGGTGTAGTAGCGTTCCACCAAGCGTAGTTGCACGGGATCCAAGCCAGCATTGGAGCGTCCTTCGTAAACCGTCTTCACACGTTGGAAAAGCGCATCGTTGAGGGTGATGGCGTCATTGTGGGCAGATAGCTTGGGCATCAAACGAGCCTTCACGGCTTGCAGGCTGTCGTTGGTGGCGCTGCCAGTAAGGTTGAAGAAGATGCTGGTAGCTCTGGTGAGGTCGCGCCCGGTCTGCTCCATGGCAACGATGGTGTTCTCGAAAGAAGGAGCCTCTGTCTGCGTAGCAATTGCCTTCACTTCGCTTAGCTGTTCGGCCATGCCCGCCTCTATGGCAGGCTCGTAGTCGGTATCCTTCAGCTTGTCGAAGACGGGTGCCTGGAAAGGCAGGGTGCTGGCGGTGGCGAGAGGGTTGCTCATGCTGTCTTGCTTGGGTTGACCGGGACCGCAGGCGATCATTGGTAGGGTGAAAAGCAGGTACCGGAGGTCGAGGTTCATCGCGTTGGTTTCGGGTTCGCAAAGGTGGTGGGCTGGTAATGCCTCCTTCGGGGGCTCACGAACAGGTTGTCCACGGCCAATGGGTGAAAGCACGGAGTACCTTGCGCCACCGAACAGATGCTACGCGGTCTCCTTTTCCTCGCCTTGCTGCCGTCTTTTTCGCATGCGCAGCCCATTTGTGCCATACAAGGGACTGGTGAAAGCAGCCCGTACCAGGGGCAGCAAGTCACAACCGAAGGCATCGTAACGGCGGTGTTCCAAGGGAGCGGCACACTCAGTGGTTACTACATCGAACAACCGGGTTGCGACGCTGATGCGACCAGCAGCAATGGCATCTTCGTTTACGCGCCCAATGCGGGCATCATTGTGACTGGACAGCGTGTTTCGGTTACCGGAACAGTGGTGGAGTTCAATGGGCTAACGGAACTGACGAACGCCACATACTCGGTACTGGGCAATGGGGTGGTGCCGCCTACGGAGATCAATTTACCGATGGTGTCCTTTACCCACTGGGAGCGCTACGAGGGAATGCTATTGCGTTTCCCGGGCCAGCTGATGGTTGTCGACAACAACGGGTGGACGCAATACGGAGAGGTCTATCTGGCCCCTGATCGGCCTCGGGTGCCTACGGACCACATCGACCCGAATGATGCTGACCCTTCCGGTTCTACCTACATGGGTGGCTCGAACGCTGCGGCTGTTGCTGTGGCACAAAGCGCGATCGATCGGAGCTTTGTTCTGCTGGACGATGGTCGCACGACCACATGGCCCAACCCGACTCCTTGGGCCGATGGCAACGGCACCTTGCGCGCAGGGTCCACGGTCAACGACCTCACCGGCGTGTTGCACTATTCTTACGGATCCTACAAGGTCGAAGCGTCCATGCCCGTTGTGTTCCAGTATGCTACCCGGCCTTCTGTTCCAGAGGGCGGTGGTACGGTGCGCGCGGCGGCGTTCAATGTGCTCAACTACTTCACGACCTTGGGCGACTGGGGTGCATCCAATGGCGGAGAGTTGGACAGGCAACGCACCAAGCTGGTGGCCGCGCTTCAGGCGTTGAATGCGGACGTGGTGGCGCTAAGCGAGGTGGAGAACAGTGATGATGCATGGACCCATCTGCTGGTCGGCCTGAATGCTGCCATGGGTGCTGGTACCTACGCCGCACGCGAAGAGGATGGTGTTGGCCGGGGCACCCGCATGGTGATCCTATACAAACCGGGAGTACTTACCCCGATCACCCAATTATACTGGCTCAACACGGGCATCTTCCAGCGGCCGCATCTTACACAGGGCTTCCGGGTGAATGCCACGGAGGGCCGCTTTCTCTTCAGCACGATGCACCTCCGCAGTAAACTGTGCGACAATGCCACCGGCGCCAACCAGGACCAAGGTGATGGACAGGGCTGCTACAACGACCTGCGTCGGTCGCAGGTCACCGCACTGATCGAGCATTGGGCGGTCATCCGCAACGCCTCAGGCATCGAAGCGCAGTTGATCATGGGAGATCTCAACGCCTACGGAGAGGAAGATCCGCTTGATCGCCTGCGAGCTTCGGGGTTGGCCCATCGAGCGCCATTGGATGCATACACGCACGGTTATGCGAGCATGTTCGGCGCACTGGACCATGCCTTTACCACCGTGGCTATGGGTTCTGCGATCACCGGATCGGCGGTATGGCATATCAATACCGATGAGCCGTCTACGTTGGATTACCGGGATGCGAACCAATCGCGCTACCAACCGAACGCATTCCGCAGTAGCGACCATGATCCGCTGCTCGTCGGGTTCGATGGTTCTGGACTGGCCGTGGGCATTGCTGAAGAACGGCAAAAGGAAACGGCATCATTCAGCCTTCAGGGCACGTTGGCCACGTGGTTCCCACAGGTAGAAGGAGCTGCGAACGGGGCGATCGAGCTGTTCGACGTACGGGGTATGCTGGTCCGTAGTATCCCCCAGGAGCGAGCACGAACAATAGCTGATCTGGCCGGGTTGGCGCCCGGCCTGTACACGTGGCGTGGGAAGGGCTATGGCGTAGGCCGCTTCATCCTATAGTAGTTTTTGGACGCTAGAGCGGGTCTTCCTAGTTCCACAGGAGCACCAAGAGAGACTGTTGGCCATGGAACAGTTGCTCAGCTTATGTCGATGGATCGGCCGATCGGTTACTTATCTTGGCGGCACGGAATTGGTGGTGTGGAACAACCAAAGCACCATTGCCAACGTCAGAACAACATCGAACCCTAACGACCATGCGCACAGCCCTACTTACGATCGTTGCAGCCCTTTTCGCCAGCACGGCGAGCATCGCACAAACGAAGACCCCGAAGACCCCAACGACCACGCCAGTAGCGACAGCGACCGCAACGGACCCCACCGTTGAGCAAAAGCGCGCAGTGTCGGGCGATCTGAAGAACAGCTTGGGAACCATCGAGAGCCTGATCAAGCGGGCCTCGGATCTGGCAGGCAGCACTTCTGGCCCGGAACAAGAGGGTCATATGGCCACCGCCAATCAACTGAAGACCGTTAAGGTGGGTCTCATGGAACAGCTGGACCTATTGAATCAGGCGAGTCCTGAACAGAGCAACGCCGCAGTTGCGAAGGCTCGGGAAGTGTTGGCCAGTAGCACTACGACCATCGATAGCCTGAAGGATAAGTTGATGGAGGCGTCCGGTAAGCCCGTGATGGACAAGTAGGACACACAAGCAAGATCAGGAGCGGACCATTGCCAAGTGCGGTGGTCCGCTTTCTTTTTTCGGGCTGAAGGCTCAGCTCCTGGTGAGCCGGGTAAGGTATTTCTCTTCCATGGTGCGCATGCCCTCGCGCAGTGCCTTGCTCTTGTCCGAATGGCCGAGCAGGTGAAGTAGACCATGGACCATTACGCGATGCAGCTCGTGCTGGGCGGATGCACCGAAGGTGGCGGCGTTCTCCTTGATCCGGTCGTAGCTCATAAGTACATCGCCAGCCACACCGTTGTTGCTATCCACGGGGAAGGTGATCACATCGGTGAAGTCGTGGTGCTTCAGAAAGGTCTCGTTGTAGTACAGGAGTGCCTTGTCCGTCATGAGCACGAAGTTCACGGCATCGATGCGGGTGCCATGATCCTGGGCCACACGTTGTAGCCACTTGCGCAGGCGCGTACGTTCACGGAACGCATCGGGAACGTTCTGAACGATGAACCCGATGGTACCGGAACTGGCCATTATTCTTTTACGGGCTGTAGGCTGAATGCCATGGCCACGGTAGCACCGCTGTCGCTGAACTCGACGTTATCGGCCAAGGCGCGCATGAGGAACACCCCGCGGCCGTGCGGCTTTTCGATGTTCTGCGGGTCGGTGGGGTCGGGCAGGTGCTCGAAGTCGAATCCGGGCCCTTGATCCTGCACCATGAAGATGATACGATCATCCTTGACCTCGTAGCCGAGGGTAACGGTCTTGGCCGGGTCTAGCGCATTGCCATGGTGAATGGCGTTGTTCACGGCCTCGGTAAGGGCGATGAGGATGTTGCCATAGAGGCTTTCATGCACGTTGTGCTTCGTGCATGCTTCGTCGATCAGCTTCTCGGCGAGAGCGATGTTCTCTGCCTTGGCAGGAAAGTCGATCCGTTGGGTGAATTCGAGTTCTTCGATCAAAGCGGCCATGGCGTTCAGGGT
>JAEYWT010000413.1 GCA_023428865.1 Bacteroidota bacterium
CAATAGACGTTCAGTTCACGTACACGCCTGGCAATGAGCTGAGTATACTGTGAGCCGTGGTCGAGGATGAGGATGGAGCGTGGCAACGTGGGGCGCTTCCCGGATCAGGTACGGCCGGGGGGCTAAAAGTAGCCCTCGTTGGTCGAACCAAAGGACTTTCCGGCGGTGTTCGATCGATCGTGGAAAACACGACAACTGGGAGGCATCGGTATGGGTGATGATCACGTCTAATCAACAAGGACAACACGGAAACGATCGGATCAGCCCCTGAAGAATGGCTTGCACGAAGTCTTCAACAAGGCATTGTTCGTATCGTGGATCGTACGATCTTTGCAGTTGATACTCTCCCGACCGTAGGACGTGTTTAGGACAGCCATGGTGAGCACCTTGGAAATAACGATCGGGCGCATGCGAGGTTTTTTAGCCTCGCTCTTCGCATTCGTATTGACCTCCACCATCAATGGCCAGGCCACAGACCTGATCATATCCGAATATGTTGAGGGGTCCGGGAATAACAAGTACATCGAACTGTACAACGGAACAGCGGGGAACATCAACCTCGCGAACTACCAATTGCGGCTGTTCGCGAATGGATCTACTACGGCTACGATTGGTACGGCAATGACGGGAACGTTGGCCCCTGGAGCTACTGTCGTATACAGGAACAATAGTGCCACGATCTACACCGGTGCCAGCGTGGTGAATAGTGCTGTCAATTTCAATGGGGATGATGCGATTGGACTATACCGGATAACAGGATCCGTCCTTGTGGACTTAGTCGGCAACATAGGATGCGACCCCGGCACCGCTTGGGCAAGTGGAGGACATTCCACGGTTGACCGGACCTTGGTAAGAAAATACAATGTTTGTACGGGTGTGAATGTCGATCCATCAACAAGCTGTCCCTTCCCCACCTTGGAAAGCGAATGGGATGTGAATGGGGTTGATGTGGTGACGAACTTGGGTTCTCATTACATGGATTGCAGCCCGGTGGTGAATTTCTTGAATGCAACAAGTTCACCTGGTGAAGCCGCTGGCACGTTCACGGTCTCGCTTAGCTTGGAGGGTTCAGTACCAGCAGGAAGTGTTACGATCAACATCGCCAATGGAGCCAACTGTTTCTACACAACAGACTATTCCACTACTCCCTCAGGATCGACCGGTGATATAACGGTTAGTTATGGCGCCAACCCAGGAACGATCTCCTTCAATGTGACCCTTGTCGACGATGCGCTTAATGAAGGAAACGAGACTATCACATTCTCGATCGCTTCAGCGACGGGTGGTGTGGTACTGGGTACGGTCTTAAGTCATACTATGACGATCATCGATAATGATGGTCCACCGACGTTCTACTTCAAAAACCCGAGCATAACCGTCCTGGAAGACCCGACAAATGTGGTTACCTTCACCATCAAGATCAGTCCACCAGCCCTCTCCGCAGGCAGTCTTACCATCTCGACATTGGCCGGACCCGGTGCAACTTGCGGTACTGCGGTTGGTATTCCAAACTCTGATTTCCAGGTACAGGGTGCTATCTGTCCCGCAAGTAGTTTCATCGTGAATTATCCAGCAGGTGTCGACTCAGTGAATTTTTCTGTCACTGTGTTCGGAGATAATGTGTCAGGGGGGCATTTGATCGAATCCACTGAACAAGTAACATTCACTATTACGACCGTACCTGGTGGAACATCGATTGGTGTACCAAGCGCTGGAGTGTTGAACATTGCCGACGATGACAGCCCACCGACCGTTCTTTCTGCTGGAGATCTGGTGATCGTGGGCTTGAATACGAATAACGGTACATGCAGCGGGAACACGACAGAGGATCTAGTAAGCTTCTTTTGCTTTAAGCCACTTAACACTGGAACCAAATTGATCGTTACTGATAACGGTTATTCACGATGCTCATCTGGTCTTTGGGGAAACAATGAGGGAACTGTGGAGCTCACACGCACTGGACCCACCATTCCGGCAGGTCAGGTGATAACCTTCCGGATACGAGGGACATCAGGATCCAGCAACGTGGTTGGTCTGGCACCGGATGGGAACTGGACGTGCACTTCACTGAATGGCTTCACATCGGTTGATATGAGTTCTAGTGGGGACCAGATCTTCTTCATGCAGGGTGGCACATGGAATACCGGTACACCTAACGCGCACAATGCGAGCTACACGGGAACAGTTCTTTATGGTTTCAGTACCACGGGGGTATGGAGTATTCCTCCCGTAGCCACGTGTAGCAACAGTGCGAATAACAGTCTAAGCGGCCTACCGGTGAGTATGCCATGCTTTAGTATGGCCCCTACTTCCTCGCAGATCTACAATAAGTACATCGGCCCGCTCACCCCTGCTAGTCAGCGTGACTGGATCCTTCGTTTGGATAACACATCGAATTGGTCACCGTACCTGAACTGTGCCGCCTATAACAGTGCACTTCCGAATTGGCTATTGGCCCCGATCCTACCGATCACAACAAGTTCGTTCACCCCGGGTCTATGGAAGGGGTCAACTGCCCCCTCTGGCACCGACTGGTTCGACTGTAAGAACTGGGACGATGCCACGGTACCCACGGCGACCACGATCGTGCGGATCGATGAGACCGCGAACAACGATTGTGTGGTGGGCTTGGTAGGAGGTTCCTCTGCCGTCTGCGCCACTTTGGTAATGACCAACAGTGGCACCGCCCGAAACCTCACCGTACAAAACACCAGCAGTTTGGCTATCGGTGGTCCGCTCACCGTTCAACGCTCGAGCACCGGTGCTGCGATCGCCTTGACCGTTCTTGGTAATAGCACGTTGACGGCAACGGACCTGACCGTGCAAGGAACGGCACCCAACGAAGCATTGTTCCGCAACGAGGTCCCTGGCAATACGGTATCCTTCTCCAACAGCCTTACCATCGGTTCCGGCGGCTTGGTGGACCTGCAAGGTGCTGGCGTGGGGGGAACCATCTATCTCGCTGGGAACTATTCGAACTTCGGTGGTTCCGAAGCCACCCTGGATGAAACCTTCGGCAGCCTGCGCTTCAATGGTAGCGGTGCGCAGACCATCAGTACCAACGGTTTCCAGGAGGTCTTCAACAACTTCATCATCGACAAGCCAGGCAGTGGGGTAAGCTTGAACGCCCCCTTGGCGGTACGCGGTGCGTTGACACTTACGAACGGTGTGCTCAGTACCTCGGCGACTGAACTCCTCACCCTACGTGCCGGAAGCTCGGTTGTAGGCGGCAGCAACGGCAGCCATGTGAACGGCCCCATGGAGAAGATCGGCAACACCAACTTCACCTTCCCGGTGGGCAAGGGTGGTCAGTATCGACCGTGCGGGGTAAGCAGCATCAGCGGATCAGTAACGGATGCCTTCCGTGCCGAATACTTCCCGCTCACTGCCGCCACGTGGGGCACTACGGGTGACCCAAGCCTGCACCACATCAGCACCTGCGAGTACTGGACCATAGACCGCAGTGTAGGCACACCCAGTGCGGTTATCACCTTGACCTGGAACACACCTGCGAGTTGTGGGGTAACGGCCATGCCGGACCTGCGCGTGGCACAGTGGGATGATACGGCCCTACCCGCACCCGGTACCTGGCGCGATCGCGGCAATGGCGGTGCCACGGGCACGGTCATCACCGGTACCATTCCTACAGCGGCGGTGCAATCGGCTTTCAACGCCACTACCACCGCGTGGACCTTGGGCAGCATCTCCGTGGCGAATCCCTTGCCCATCCGATTACTCCGCTTCACAGCCCAACCTGCGGGCAACATGGTGCAGCTCGATTGGGCCACGGCAACGGAAACGAACAACGCCTTTTTCACGGTGGAACGCAGCAAGAATGGCATCACGTTCCATGATTTGGTCGAGGTGCCTGGTGCCATCAACAGCAATACCCTGAACGAATACCAGAGCTGGGATGATCAGCCGTTGAGCGGGTTGAGCTACTACCGGCTGCGCCAGACCGACCTGGACGGCACCAGCACCTACAGCGATCTGGCAGCGGTGCTCTTTGGACCGGTGAACGAAAGGCCCTTGGTGATCTTCGGCGATGGCAGCAACTGGACCGCCCTGCACGGCTTCCCCGCGGGCAGCCGGTATGAACTGGTGGATATGACCGGTCGCCGAATACTCAGTGGCAATACCCTGCTGGATGGCCGCACGGACTTCTACGGCTTATCCCTTTCCCGTGGTGCCTACGTGCTGCGCGTAAGCGATGGCGAGCGCATGGAAAGCCAGCGCTTCGTGTTCTGAGCAACGTCTAGGGTTCAACCACCACGGCGAACCTGTGGTCCAAGGGATCGAGGATCCCCATCCACCGATCGAGCACAGCAAGACCTTCCGCAGCCAGCAAGGGTAGGATATTGTTCCGGCGCTCTTGTAGGCCACCACCAGGGAACAAGGCTTCGTGGATGTTCTCCATCCGTTGCAAATACACGTTCTGATCGCGTTTCGCAGCGCGCACCATGCCCTTGGCGAGACGTTCCAAGCCGCGTAGTGCCTGTTGCTGGCGGGCTTCCACGGCACCTTTCAAGGAACCATCGGCTTTTGTTGCTTCGGTCATGATCCGTGTGTAGAGTTGCTCCAACGCTGTCCGCTCAGCATCGTGTTCCGTTCGGAAACCCACCGTGCGTTTGGC
>JAEYWT010000187.1 GCA_023428865.1 Bacteroidota bacterium
TCGTTGATTTCTATGCTGAACATCAAGGCGAAGGCATTTCGTTCATCCCGAACATCGTTACCGACGGGATCCTACCTGCGCTTGGGATCTGGTCATACGGCGATGGTACGATAGACACCACTTTCACTGCCTTCCACACCTATGCCCAGCCAGGGTCATACCAGACCTGTTTCTTGGCCGGTGGTTTGGTGCCACCCGCCATGGACACGTGTTTTGCGCTCGTTTGCCACACCATGGAGAGCTACCCGGCAGCGGGCCTTGCTGAACACCTACCCACCGAGTTGAGCGTCCACCCGAACCCCGCCAACGAAGTGCTCTACCTGAACTGGCATGGCACACCTGGGTCCGGGCAGATCCGCTTGTTGGACATGGTGGGCCGAGTGGTCTATGAACAATACGGCTACATCGGTGCGCAACAGAGCCTTCCCGTCAACACGATCGCTCCGGGACAATACCTCGTGCAACTGACCAGCGAAGGCACACGCGCCATCGCACGTGTGCAGGTGCAGCGCTGAAAAAGGAAAGCCCGGTGTTGCCGGGCCTTCCTTTCTTGTGCGGTCAGTTGCACCTCAGGCTTCCTGCTCTACGCGGCTGCCCAGCAATTGGAAGTCGCTCACCACCACTTCGGTGCTGTAGCGGCGCTCGCCTTCCTTGGATTCGTAGGTACGCTGAACCAAGCGGCCTTCCACCACCAAGCCGCTGCCTTTGCGCACCATGCCGGCCAGCTTTTCAGCCTGCTTGCCCCACAGCACGATCGGGTGCCATTGCGTGTTGTCCTTCCACTCGCCATCAGCTGTACGGTAGCGTTCGTTGGTGGCTAGGCTCAGCCGCAGCAGGGCCTGTCCGCTACCCACGTTCTTCAGTTCCGGGTCTTTGCCCAGGTTCCCGATCAGCTGCACCTTGTTCTTCATCGTCGTATTCATGGCCGTCGTGTTTTTTCGTTTGACCGGTGCAAAGCAGTAAACAGGGGGCAGGGGGATCCGGTTGATCGTCATTTATAGGCGTTTGCAGTTGTTCGCTGTCGGTTGCTTTACGGCTGATCGCGCTTGCGTTACAGCGCACGTTCTATCTTTCGCCTCCTTACCAACAAGGCCTACCCTGCACGGGAAAACCCCATGAGCCACGCTACAAGCAAGATCCTGGTACCCACCGATTTCACCAAGGTGGCCGATTGTGCGCTGAACCACGCCATGTCCGTTGCCGCCAGAACGGGCGCTCCGGTGCATATCCTGCACATCGTGGACAAGCAGTCGCATGTGGATGAGGCGCGCCAGAAGTTGGAGATGGAAGTGGAGCGTGCCCGTAAATGGAACGACAAGGTGAGCGTGAACCCCATCGTGCGGATCGGCTCCATTTATGAGGATATCAGCGACGCGGCAGCCGAAGTGGGCGCAGGGATGATCATCATGGGCACCCATGGTATGCGTGGCATGCAGTTCATCACCGGTAGCCGGGCACTGCGCGTGATCACCAGCAGTAATGTGCCCTTCGTGGTGGTGCAGGAGCGTATGATCAAGGATGTGGGATACCGCAACATCGTGGTGCCCTTGGATCTGCATAAGGAGACCCGGCAGAAGCTCACCCTGGTAGCCGAAATGGCCAAGACCTTTGGTAGCAAGGTCCACCTCATTACCCCGAAGGAGGATGATGAGTTCCTGCACAAGCAGTTGCTCAACCACATCAAGTTCGCCGATCAATACCTCACCGAACGGGGCATCGAGCATGTGGCCACCATCGCCAAGGAAGACAGTGACGATTTCGTAAAAGCCGTTGTGCGCCACGCCGTGGAAGTGGATGCCGACCTTATCGCGATCATGAACCTGACCGAGGGCAACATTTTCGGCGTGCTGGGCGTGCCTTACGAGCAGGAGATCATCGCCAACGAGGCGCAGATCCCAGTAATGTGCATGAACCCCGTGTCCACCGGTGTGGGCGGTGGGTGGACCATGCAAGGCTGATCCGTCACGCGCCGTTGCGCAGGCCTACGCGCGCATGCCGATCACGAGGATATCGTCCACTTGTTCGTGTACGCCCCGCCATCCGCGGAAGGCTTCTTCGAGCATCCCGCTCTGCCGCTCTGCCGGATAGCGGCTTACCTCCACCAACAGGTCGCGGAAGCGTTTGTACAGGAACTTCTTGCCCTTGGGCCCACCGAACTGATCGGCGTAGCCATCGGAGAAGATGTAGACCATGTCGCCCTGTTCCAGCAGGATGCGGTGATCGGTGAAATCCTGACCCTCCAGCTCGAAGCTTCCGATGGGGCGTTTGTCCGGTTGGAACTTCAGCACCTCGCCATCGCGAACGATGTATAGTGGCGAGTTGGCGCCCGCATACTCCAGCACCCGGCGATCGGGATCGTAGTTGCACAGGGCCATATCCATACCATCGCGCACCAGATATTCGTCGCGGTCCTTGTGGAGCGCATTGAAGGCGAGCTTGTTCAGCACTTTGAGGATCTCCGACGGTCTTCCGGAGCCGCGCTCGCGAACAGCTTGGTTAAGGCCATTGTGGCCGATCAGGCTCATGAAGGCGCCTGGTACACCGTGGCCCGTGCAATCCACGGCGGCGAAGGAGATGCGGCCATCCACCCGATCCACCCAGTAGAAGTCGCCACTGACGATATCCTTGGGGCGGTAATACACGAACGAATCCGGCAAAAGCTCACGTATCCGTCTTTCCGGCGGAAGAATGGAGTCCTGCAGGCGTTTCGCGTAGCGGATGCTATCGGTCACGTTCTTGTACAGCTCCACCACCTTACGGCTTTGGCGTTCCACCTCTTCCTTCTGGCGCACCACTTCTTCGGTACGCTCGTTCACCTTCTGTTCCAGCACGCGTTCCCGTTGTCCAAGTTCATCGCGCATCTTCAGTAGTGCGTGGCCCAGCATATCCTCATCGCTCATCGGCTCATACTTGGCCTCAAAGTCACCGGCGGCCACCGCGTGGGAGAACTCAGTCGTGCGGCGCAGGCCATCCACCAACGAGGTCAGGGCCTTGCTCATATCTCCGATCTCGTCGTTGGTGGTGCGCACCTTATTGCGCGGGAAGACGCCACGACCCAAGCTCAGCAACACGCTACGCAGGCGCTGCACCGGCGAAACGATGCCGCGCACGATGAAGAAAGCCGCCACCGTTCCGACCAAGACCAGGCCGATACCCATGTAGAGCACGAAGAATTTCAGCGAGTCGAAGCTGCGGATCATCCCTCCACCAAGGGCCACGCGCTTCCCTTCTTGCATGCCCAGCAGCCGGTCCAGGTCGTTCAAGACCTTTTGTGTGCTCTGGTCCAACGGCCCACCCTCTTCGGCGATGTCGTTCCGCTCCATGTGGATGATGGGGTCGCTGTAGCTCTCCAATGAGGGCAGCAGCACCTTGATC
>JAEYWT010000217.1 GCA_023428865.1 Bacteroidota bacterium
CTCCATGTCCTTGTCTTTGTGGCGGTCTTCGATGATCTTGCCCTCCAATGGGTCGGAAATGGGTCTCAGGCTCGCGATGAAGTCCACCAAGGAATCGCGGTTAGCGAAGGCACCTGCGAACTTGCCATCCAGATCGAGCCGGTCCATGGACTGCAGGTCGTAGTTGTACGAAATGGGGTTGTTCCGCTGGAAGAACTGTTCCTTCCGAGCGATCAACGTACCTTCCTTATCCCGCACTTCTACCGCGAGCACATAATTGCCCGAGGGCAGGTCGGCTATGTCGAATTCTGCGATAACGGGCTCTACGGCTTTGGCTTTAGCACGGATCACACGTTTGAATGGCCCGAATACCGCCTTGTTCTCGAAGCCTTCGATCTGGTAGCTCAACAAGTAAAGACTGTCTTTGCCCATGGTACGTTCCGTGCCGTGGACTTCCGCATAGAAGTTCAGCTTCTTGATGCTGCTGGGCAGGTAATCCGTGAGCAACGGAACGGTGTTGTACCCGTATTTGCTGTGGGCTCCTGCAATGGCTGGCTCGATCCGCTCGGCGAAGAGGATGTCCGAAACGGAAACGCCGGTTGGCAAGGTGCCCACAGCCAGCGGGGTGTTGATCCTACTAACGCTGGTGTCCCCTTTTGCAAGGTCTCGTACTTCGATGGACAGGTCGTAATAACCCGGCACCAAGGCAAAATGCTCCTGGTGTATCAGGTCGCTTTGTGTACTATCCAGCCCTTCTGGACCATTCACCACCGTTTTGGCATAATCGACGATGGAACCTTGCTGCTCGATGATCGTGAGCACCTCCACTTGTGCTTGAAGGAACCCACGGTCGTTGGACATGATGCCGAAAGTGCCGGTAAGCATCGCCATGTTCACTTCCACCAAAGGCTTACCATCGGCCGTGTAGAAGATGCGCGATTCAGACACCACCTCCACCTGGGCTTTCACCGGACGGTAGGGCCAGGCGGCAAGTACCAAGGGTAAGATGGACCACAAGACTCTCATGCATACAAAGCTAAGGTCTTGAGCGGGTTGGCAGGAACCGTTCATGGACCGGGTTCGACCGACCATGGCTTTCCAGGATGTATTCCGGAGCTTACGGATATTGATCCGCTGAACACAAGAAAGCTCGCTTAGCACACCTTCCTCGCTCAAGCTTCTTGGCTCGGCCCGAATGCATGAACGCCCGACCACTAGGTGGTTCGGGCGTATATCGGCGGAGAGGGAGGGATTCGAACCCCCGTTACCCTTACGGGTAAAGCGGTTTTCAAGACCGCCGCATTCAACCGCTCTGCCACCTCTCCTAAGGTGCTTTCCCAAGCCAAGTGCCCGGGTGCGGCGGCGCGAAAGTAGTGTCTCGGCGCTCAGTACGATATTTGTCCGCATGGCATTGCGGATGGAATTCCTGGGAACCGGCACCAGCCAGGGTGTACCGGTGGTGGCCTGCACGTGTGCGGTCTGCGCTAGCGAGGACCAGCACGACAAGCGTTTGCGCACCTCCGTGTGGTTTTCCACGGGCAATACCGATATCCTAATCGATGCTGGCCCCGATCTACGTCAACAGGCCCTCCGGAGCCGCATTCCCAAGCTCGATGCCGTCCTCATCACCCATGAACATATGGATCATGTGGCCGGGATAGATGAATTACGTGCCTATAATTTCGCACAACAGCGGAGCATGGACCTGCACGGCCAGCCCCGTGCCTTGGAAGCCATTCGGAGCACCTTCCACTATGCATTTTCGGAACACAAGTACCCGGGTGTTCCAGAACTGGATCTCATTCCCGTGGGAGATGGACCATTTAGAGTGAACGAGGTTGAGATAGTGCCGGTGCAGGTAATGCACGACCGCTTGCCGATACTCGGCTACCGTATGGGTGACCTGGCCTATATCACCGATGCAAAGACCATTGCACAAGGGGAGCGGGAGAAACTGAAAGACCTCCAAGTGCTCGTTGTCAACGCACTGCGGATCAAACCCCACCACTCCCATTTCAACCTAGACGAAGCGCTGCAGCTGGTGGCCGACCTGCGACCCCGACGCACCTTCTTTACGCATATCAGCCATCTGCTCGGCAAACATGCGGAAGTGGGTGTGCAACTACCGCCCAACGTACACCTAGCCTACGACGGTTTGGTGGTAACGTGCAATGGTTGAGCAGGTCGTCAGCTTTCTGCCCAGCCTTGGAGGGCAACCGACATTCACTTGTGGATCCGGGTCGGCACAACGAACTTCGTACCAGCCAATCGCCAACCATGCGCAATAGAACACTACACTACTTATCTCCGCTGGTCGTTACCATGCTGATCGGGCCATCCGCCCTTTACGCACAGTCACATCGGGAAGAGGTCACCTTCATCACGGACAACCAGCGCTTGCCGGATCGTGACCGCCAGTTGGAGTTGAGTCAATGGGCAGGTTGGCCTGCGTTCAAGCAGTTGCACCCACGGTGGACGGCTGAGTTCAACGAATACACCGGGCTACCTCGCAGGGCCTATGGTGATCCGATCCCCGTGGCTGGTGCATCCCCGGCCGAGCGCGCCATAGCATTCCTTAGCGAGGAACTCGCTGCGTACAGACTGCCCTTGGAACAGCTCGTGTTGCGTGCTGCATCCACCGGTGGGAAGGTCACCTACGTTCACTTGGAACAAGTACACGAAGGGCTTCCCGTTCTCGGTGCGAAAGCCATGGTGAAGTTCGATCAGCAAGGCCGCGTCATTGCGTTCTCTACCGACCTGCTCAAGGATATCACCGTTCCATTGGTGCCTGCCGTTGGTCCTGCAACCGCGATCACCAGTGCCTCCGAAGGTCTTTTCAACATCGTTTCACAGGAAGTGGATGACCTGGCGATCGTAGGCGTTCCGCAGAACGGGCGCTTAGTGCCGCACTTGGTACACCGCGTACGGGTAGATACCCAACGTGGTGATACCCCGGGCCGTTTCGAATGCCTGGTGGATGCCCAAGACGGTACCTTGCTCTACCGTACCAACATCGTGCGCAATTGTGGAGGCGACCATGGGGAGGGAGATGCTGGTGTTGATGTTTCGGTGACCACGCTGGCTTATACCGGCAGCCCATTGGTAGCTCCCGAAGTGCAACCCATGCCAGACATGGACGTGACCATCAATGGCACGCTCTTACGCACGGATGCAAGTGGTTTCCTTCCTTCCGGCATACCTGGACCAGCTTCTGGCTTCTTTCAATTGCGTGGGCGTTGGGCCAACGTGAGCACGAACAGCACCACACCCACCTTTACCGTTCCATTGAACGAAGGTTATAACGAAGTGGTCTTCAATACGCCGGCCAATATCCGCGAACGTTCGGCATATCTGTACGTTAACCAGATCCACGCGCACATGAAGAACGTGCTGCCGGATTTCACTGGTATGGATTTCCAGATGCCTACCCGCCTGGACCTCACCACGGATAACTGCAACGCTTTCTACGACGGTAGCAGCATCAACTTCTATGCGGAAGGCAACAACTGCCGGTCGCTGGCCACCATCAACGATGTGGTCTACCACGAGTACGGCCACGGCATCAACGACAAGTTCTACACGGCGCTTTCGAGCAGCTTTGTGAATGGTGCCATGAACGAAGGCTATGCCGATGTTTGGGGACTCACCCTCACACAAAGCCCCATACTGGGTCTTGGGATGCGGTTGGATAACGACAACTCTTCCGTCCGCCGGTACGACGTGGACCCCAAAGTGTATCCCATCAACATCGTTGGCGAGGTGCATGCCGATGGAGAGATCATTGCAGGTGCCTGGTGGGACTTGTATGAACTTCTGGGTTTCGATATGGAATTGACCCTGGATCTCTTCGCTGCTGCTTATCCAGGGCTTCAGGCGAACACCTTCAATGGGAACGAAGGTGAGGCGTTCCGCGATGTGCTGCTCGATGTTCTTCAGGCTGACGACAACGATGATGATATCACCAATGGCACTCCGCACGGCGCCGCCATCGTTGAAGCCTTCGGCATCCATGGCATCACCCTCATCAGTGGGGCGGAACTGTTGCATAACGGGCTGCTTTTGGCGCCAGCCGAGCAGACCATCGAGCTGGCATCGCTGCTGTCGATCATGTTCCCCGCCACCTTGTACCTGCAAGACGCATCCTTGTTCTACAAGGTCAACGACCAAGTGGATTGGACCACCACGGTGATGACCAGCCCGAATGAAGGGTCCTACGTTGCTAACATTCCGCCACAACCAGCGGGCACCTTGGTCTCCTACTATGTAGGATTGCGCGACATATTCGGGCAAACGAGCTCGGTCAATCCGATCGCATCGGATAAACCCGATCCAGGCTTGCCGAACTACGTATTGGTGGGTTACGCACTTGCCGCTACCGAGAATGCGGATAACCTCAGCGAACTTGGTGCTTGGCAGGAAGGCCAGCCTGGCGATAACGCCACCACCGGGATCTGGGAGTTCGGCGCTCCTGTAGGCTCCTACGGTACACCGGGAGTGCCGAGTACGGTTTGCCAGCCTGGCTACCAGCATACCGATGGGGGAGCCAATTGCTGGTACACCGGCAATGCTCTTAGTACCACGAGCGCCATTGGTGAGAACGATGTGGATGAGGGCAGCACCACACTCTTAGGGCCTAATGTGGACCTATCGAACTACGCACAGCCAGCCATGAGCTACTGGCGTTGGTATACCAATAACCCGCCCAGCGGCGCTAACCCGAACTCCGACTGGTGGCAGGTGTATGCCAGTGGTGATAATGGGAGCACCTGGGTTTCGGTGGAAGACACCAAGACCGGCGAAAGGAACTGGCGACGCAAAGCATTCCGTGTAGCTGATGTGCTTGGGGAGGACGCAACACAGATCCGTCTGAAGTTCATTGCCAGTGATAGCATCCGGCTGGAGCAGGAGCTCGAAGGTGGAAGCTTGGTCGAAGCAGCGATCGATGATATCGAGG
>JAEYWT010000224.1 GCA_023428865.1 Bacteroidota bacterium
CATGACCCTACGCCCCGCCACTGCCGCAGACCTACCCGCGATCTGGGCGATCATCCAATACGCCATTGAACGGCGGCGTTTGGATGGTAGCCGACAAAGGCAGGATGGATACCCGAACCAACAGAGCATAGAGGCCGATCTGGACAACGGATATGCTTATGTAGTGGAAGACCATGGAGCGATCCTGCTTTATGCAGCCGTGATCTTCGATCGGGAACCTGCTTACGACGCGATAGAGGGTGCCTGGCTCACCAACGGGCCGTACTTGGTTCTGCATCGTGTAGCGGCATCGGAACAAGCGAAGGGCAAGGGCATCGCCACGGAATTCTTCCGCATGGCGGAGGAATTGTGCAGAGAGCGTGGTGTACCGAGCATCAAGGTGGATACCAACTTCGACAATCAGCCGATGTTGCGCATTCTCGCCAGACTGGGCTACACCTATTGCGGCGAAGTGTACTTCCGCGGGAATGCCAGAAGAGCCTATGAGAAAGTTGTGGGGAACAGAACAGGAGAGATCTGAAGATCGGAGCATGGCAATGAACTTCCGTAAACCGTCGATCAAACCCTTGCCTACCCTTCTCCTTGTCTGATCGCCCGGCGGTACTTTGCCGACATTCCGGCTATTGCCATTCAACCTTGCATGAATAGTCCATCGACATTCGACACCCTTGGTCTTGATCCGTCGCTTCTGAAAGCCCTGACGGCTCAGCAGTACACACAGCCTACGCCGATCCAGCAAGAAGCCATCCCCGCGATCCTCTTCGGCAAGGACCTACTGGGGATCGCGGATACCGGTTCAGGTAAGACGCTGAGCTACGCCCTGCCGATCCTGCATCGTTTGCTCGAAGGCGGCTGGAACACGCGCAACCGCCACGTGCCGGTGCTCGTACTGGTCCCTACACGCGAGCTTGCCCTGCAGGTGGAGGTCGTCTTCACCGCATTGACCGCCGCACTACCCGAGAAGATCCGCACGATGGCGGTGTTCGGTGGCGTGTCCATCAATCCGCAGATGATCGGCATGCAGGGCGTGCAGGTGCTGATCGCCACGCCGGGTCGCTTGCTGGACCTGATCGACGCGAAGGCCGTACACCTCAGCGATGTGCGGTTGTTGGTGCTGGACGAGGCCGACAAGATGTTGAACCAAGGCTTCGAGGAGGAAATGGACAAGCTGCTGGCCTTGCTTCCACGCAAACGGCAGAACCTGCTCTATTCCGCCACGTTGAGCACGGCGGTGGATGCCATCTCCAAGCTGCTGTTGCACAAGCCGGAAGTGATCCAGTTGACCACCGCGCCGCAGGACGTAACGTTGATAAAACAACGCGCCTTCCGCATTTCACCAGAGCGTAAAGGGCCCTTGCTGCGCTACCTGATCAACAGCATGGCCATGCAGCAGGTGTTGGTCTTCACCGCATCGGGCCACAGTGCCGACCACGTGGCGGACAAGCTGAAGAAGCACGGCATCGACGCGCGCGCCACACACGGCAAGAAGAGCCACCATGCGCGCCAACAGGCGCTCGCCGATCTGAAAGCCGGACGATTGCGCGTACTCGTGACCACCGACCTGCTCGCACGCGGCATCGACATCGCCTTCCTCCCCTATGTGATCAACTACGAACTACCGCGTTCGCCGCAGGACTTCGTACACCGGATCGGTCGTACGGGACGCGCGGAGAATCCCGGAGAGGCGTTCACGATCATCACCCCGGAGGATCAGCACCATTTCAAGGTCATCCAGAAGAAGATGAAGCAGTGGGTGACGTTGGAGGATATGGATGATGTGGATCTTGGGTGGGGTATGAAATGAAGAACGCCCGGTGGTACCGGGCGTTCTATTCTTTTCCTCAACCGGGTAGGTCGCCCCAGTGGGTCGACGCTACGTAGAGGTATTGAACTGATCGGAGATCACTTCAACACCTCCTTCACACGGTCGGCGGCTTCTTGCAGGGCCACGGCGCCCAGCACCTTCAGACCGCTGTTGTCGATCAGCTCCTTGGCCTCCTTCGCGTTGGTGCCTTGCAGGCGCACGATGATGGGCACTTGGATATCGCCGATGTTCTTGTAGGCGTCCACAATGCCTTGGGCCACACGGTCGCAACGCACGATGCCACCAAAGATGTTCACCAGGATGGCCTTCACCGTGGGGTCCTTCAGGATGATGCGGAAGGCCTTCTCCACACGGGCGGCATCGGCTGTACCGCCCACGTCGAGGAAGTTGGCGGGCTCACCACCGCTCAATTTGATGATGTCCATGGTGGCCATGGCCAAGCCTGCGCCGTTCACCATGCAACCCACGTTACCGTCGAGCTTCACGTAGTTGAGGCCGGCTTCACCAGCTTCCACTTCGGTGGGGTCCTCTTCGGTCTTGTCGCGCATCTCCACGTAATCGGGATGGCGGTAGAGCGCGTTACCGTCCAAGCGCACCTTAGCATCCACGGCGATGATCTTGTCGTCGCTGGTCTTCAGGACAGGGTTGATCTCGAACATGGCGCTGTCGCTAGCCTCGTAGGCCTTGTACAGGGCGGCCACGAACTTGATCATCTCCTTCTTGGCGGCACCGGTCACACCCAAGTTCGTGGCGATCTTGCCACATTGGAAGGGACGCAGGCCCACGCGCGGGTCCACGAACTCCTTCTGGATCTTCTCGGGGTGGTGTTCGGCCACCTCTTCGATATCCATTCCACCTTCCGTGCTGTACACGATCACGTTGCGGCCACTGGCGCGATCCAGCAACACGCTCATGTAGTACTCCTTGGTCTCGCTGGCTCCGGGGTAGTAAACGTCCTCGGCGATCAGCACCTTATGTACCTTCTTTCCGGCGGGTGGCGTCTGCGGGGTGATCAGTTGCATGCCGATAATGGCGTCGGCCTTCTCGCGCACCTCGTCGATGTTCTTGGCGAGTTTCACCCCACCGCCCTTACCGCGACCACCAGCGTGGATCTGGGCTTTCACCACCCACCACTTGGTGCCGGTCTCCTGGCTCAGGCGTTTAGCTTGGTCTACGGCCTCGTCGGCGTTGTAGGCCACCAGGCCACGTTGCACGGCCACGCCGTATTTGCTCAGGATGCTCTTGCCTTGGTATTCGTGGAGGTTCATGGGGATCGCGCGTCGGTTGTAATGATACCTGCCTGGCAGGCGGTGCGAATGTACACGTTGGCACGGAGCGGGTCGCACGGTTAAGCGATCCACGGGCCGTACCTTTGTCCAATACTCCTCAACCTAAGGACCAACAGCCGTTCGCACGCAGCTTCCGCCGATCCGGCAGGTCCTCTCCCCTGACCGATGACCGGAACTTCGTCCTCTTACTCCTTTCCCGACCTGATCGCCCCAGTGCATCGTTTGCTCATGCAGATCGGGGTTGGCGAGACCGCCGCTGCCTGGGTGGCCCTGCTGATCGGTGTATCCGTGCTGTTCCTCTTGATGGCGCTGTTCAGCAAAGGTCTCGCCCAAGTACTTCATGCCGCATTGAAACGGGTGGCATCTCGGACCAATAACGCCTTCGACGACCACCTTTTGGTCTATCGCTTGCCGCGCTATTTAGCGCGGATCGTACCGCTGATGATGAGTTATCACCTGGTGCCGGTGCTCTTCCAGGAGCTGCCCGGATGGATCCCTGCGGTGGAACGGCTGTTCAACATCTTCTTCATCGTGCTCTTCGTGCGGATCGTTCGTAGTGTGCTCTTTGCCATACGAGACACCAGCAAGGACAGTGACACCTTTCGGGACAAACCACTGGACAGTTATGTGCAGGTGGTGATGCTGGTGCTCTACATCCTTTGTGGCATCCTCATCTTCAGCCAACTCACCGGCCGCTCGGCGTTGGCCTTCCTCACCGCCATGGGCGCGGCATCCGCGGTTTTGATGCTGATCTTCAAGGACACCATCCTCGGGTTCGTGGCCAGCATCCAGATCAGCGCCAACGACCTGGTGCGGTTGGGTGATTGGATCGAGATGCCCAAATACGGTGCCGATGGAGATGTAACGGAGATCAACCTCACCACCGTGAAAGTGCGCAATTGGGACCGGACGATCACCACCGTACCCACGTACGCGCTCATCGGCGATTCCTTCAAGAATTGGCGCGGCATGTTCGCCGGTGGTGGAAGGCGCATCAAACGGAGCATCCTCATCAAGATCAACAGCATACGTCACCTCACCCCGGAAGAGCTTGACCTGCTGCGAAAAGTGGAGCTACTGCGCCCTTTCATCGATGAACGCCGTGCGGAGATCCGGCGCTACAACATTGCGCAGCAGGTGGATGAAAGCCTGCTGATCAACGGGCGCCACCTCACCAATGTGGGCCTGTACCGGAAGTACATCGAACTGTACATCAATGCACACCCTGGCATCCACCCGGACATGACGCGCATGGTACGCCAGTTGACCCCGACCGAGCACGGCCTACCGCTGGAGATCTATTGTTTCACCAACGATACCCGCTGGCTGGTATTCGAAGGGATCATGGCCGACATCTTCGACCATTTGCTTTCGGTGAACGCGTACTTCCACCTGGAGGTGTTCGAGAGCCCGGCGGCGGACGACCTGCGGGCTGTGGGGCGCACGCTCGGTGGAATGGCTCGGGCATAGGCCCCGGCCGCTTTCTTTGTACCCATGATACGCGCCACCGGCATCCGCAAACGTTTCGGCGACCTCGACGTCCTGAAG
>JAEYWT010000253.1 GCA_023428865.1 Bacteroidota bacterium
CGCACCGCGGCCCTTGACGCCGTTCCACACACCCGGTAGCTCAAAGTACGGCCCGGTACTTGCCATGGCAAGCATCGGACCAGTTACATTTGTAGCACGCCATGGGGCATTCAGCTTTCCAAGACCAAATCTCCCGGTTCTCCCGAGCACTCGTCTGCTGTGCATTCGTTGCCGCTAGCGCCGTTCAAGCCCAAGAATCGCGCATTCTAGTCCTCAAGGGTGATTCCCTCCTTCGCCTAGAGAAGCCGCAGCGTGCCTTGGAGTTCTACGAAAAGGCCGTGCAAGCCGACCCCAGTGCGGATAATCTCCTTGCCCGCTCCAAAGCCTGGTTCATGATGGACCGGATGGACCGCTTCCTGATCGATGTTGACGGTGCCTTGAAGAAGGACAGTCTTTCGGCCAATGGTCATTACCAACGCGGACTTTATGCGCTTCGGGCACAGGACCTGCCCCTAGCCGACAAGCACAGTACAAAGGCCATCGACCTGGCAACGCAACCTTATTTAAAGGCGCAGGCACATTTGCTACGAGGCCAAGTGCGAAGCGAACTGAATAAGAACGGCGGGGCCATTGAGGACCTTGAAGCTGGTCTTCAGCATATCTCCAGTGATCCGGAGGCCATGAAGACCCTTGCCCGGTTGTACGACCAGGAAGGGCGCCATGCCGATGCGCTCGCGATACTGGAGAAGCTGTGTGTGATCGAACCCAACCAAGTGGGCCATTGGACCAATCGCGGATTCGAGCTTACCATGCTCGGCCGCTACGATGAAGCGTTGAAGATGATCGAACAGGCCCTAGCCATGGACAAGGATGAGCCTGTAGCGCTGAGCAACCGTGCTTATGTGCGCATGAAGATGGGTAGCGATGCAGAAGCCTGGAATGATGTGGAGCGCAGCCTCCGTTTCTACCCTTCCAATCCGTTCGCCCTACGTACCAGAGCCATGCTACGCCTGCGCAAGGGCGATCGTGCCAAAGCATGCGAAGACCTCACGTTGGCCAAAGCGCTTGGCGGTGTTCCCGAAGTGGAACAATTGATCCAGGAGAACTGCGACACCTCCGGGCAACAGCGCCGCCGCTAGCCTCAACGGACGATCTGGAACCGGCCCGTATGGGTTCGGCCATTGGCCAGCAATACCCGTACTACGTAGCTTCCCGCTGGCAAACCGTCTCCGATCGTGGCTCGGCCATTGGCCATTTGCATCGGAGCCCCCGCCACCCTTCCGAGGGGATCCAAGGTCTGTACCACTCCCGAACCGGCACCAGGCAACTCCACCGTGCAGCGATCCGTGGTTGGCACTGGCCAGATCGAGAGCACTTCACGTTCGGCAGGTTCGTCCATTGAGGTGAAGGCCTCCGGAACGAGGGAAAAGTCGTCGAAAGCGGCTTCCACCAAGTGGTCCGTTGCCTCTTGATCGGCCACCCGAACGAACAAACGCATGGTCGAGGTGGGTTCGATATGATCGCTGATCCGGATGTTGCTGAAGTACCATTGCGACATGGCCGATCCGGTGAACACACGCTGGATCACGGTTTCTGAGGATCCATTGTTCAGGCTGATGGTAAGGGTATCGTTCGGTAAACCGAAACCACCCGAATCGAAGAACCAATAGTGGTAGCGGATGTGTGGATCAGCCATGCCCGTGGCATCGAACACCGGTGAGATCAAGGTGGTGGCACCGTCGTCCACATCGGCGTTCGTTGCGGCACCACCGCTATTGCCGGTCACATAAGCTTTGTCGCGGCAATCTCCTTCCACATCGGCACCGGGGTTGGCCACCTGTTCTTCGAAAATGGTTCCAGAGGGCCTACCCCGTTCCCAAACGCCACGGGGTGCGGTTGCGGTGATCTGCCAGCCGAGGTCCAACGCGAAGTCGTCAGCGAACCCACGTTCCAATTCAAAGAGCATCTCGGTATCGCCGCCGCCGTTCACGACAAGGTCAGCAGGGCATGAACCTTTCCAACCCCAAGCACCGATGTCCACGTTATAAGTGCCATCATAGATCCCAGGAAAGCTGAAACTGCCATCTGGCGCGGTCGTAGTGTTGAAGGTGAACGTTCCGTTGACGATCCACACTTGAGCACCCGGCACCGGAGTTCCTTCGTCCAGCGTACGTACCACACCCGCGTATGGATAGGTTGGCAAGGGATCGAGCTGGATGTCGAGTATGACGGTGGTGCCGGTCTCGAGCACAACGGCTTCCACGGTGGTCGGGTAGAACCCCGGCGCGGACACGGATACGTTGTACACCCCAGGTTGCAACGTACCAACCGTGTAGTTACCCGTGATGCCGGTGGTCTCCGTAGCATCCGTATCAACGATCTGCAGGGTGGCCAACGCGACGGGTATACCATTGCTGCTGTTCGTGATCTGCCCTTGCAACCGGCAGCCTCGCATGTACGTCGGTTGAAGCACATGCAAGCCTGTTTCAATGTCCGAAACGATCAGGAGGCCGGATGGCAGGTAGGGATATACACCCCATGCACCTCGGAACCCATCCCCTTCATAGGGTGAGGTGTCGTAGTTGCCAACTTCGACCAGGTTCGAAGGATCGGAACAATCGTAGATCGAAACACCATAGGTGTAGTAGCTCTGCACAAGGTAGTCGCCGGGCAACCAGTACGTGTTATGCGGTATGGCGCCGCTCCCACCATCGCTGCGCAATTTGTCCATGAACTCGATGTCCGTAGGGTCGCTCACATCATACGCGGCCACGTAAGAGTTCGTGCGTTCATCGGTGGTGTAGAGGTGGCGACCACTATCATCCAACCATACGTTGTGGGTGAAATTGTTCGGCGTTGTCTGTTGCCCGAGCAGTACCGGACTGGCTGGATCGCTCACGTCAACAATGGTGAAGAAACCATTGAGGATGTGGGCGGCATACAAGGTATCGCCCCGGGCGAAGCTGTCATGCACATACCATTGATCGAACTGACCCACACGCACCGGTGCCATGGGATCCTCGGTTAGGTCATACATGATCACACCTCCGCTGCCTTCGTTGGCGCCATGGATATAAAGCCGCCCGTTCTCGTCGATGAAGAGTGAATGCGAGGTGTGCCAACCGGGATCGAAGAAGACGGTGCTCGGCAAGCTCGTACTTTGTGGTAGCGGTGAAAGATCCACGATCACAAGGCCACCGTTGTCGGCTTCGGTGGTGATGTAGGCATGATCGTTCCACACCTTGATCTCGCGCCAGATGGAGGCCGGACCGGGCAGGAAGAACACTTCTTCCGGTTGCGTTGGATCGGCCAGGGATACAACCGAGAACCCTCCGCTATTCCCAAAGGTTCCGCCCACACCTACCAAGGCATATTCATTCCCTTGTTCATCCGCGTAGCCCCATAGGTTGGCGATCCTGCTGTTATATGAAAGGTTGCCCACAGGTTCGATATTGGTCTGCGCGATGCTGTCGCCATTGCCTACCAAAACACCGAACAGGACTATACCGAAAAGGGTACTGGATCTCTTCATCATGCGTCCAAATTAGGCTACCGGAAGCACCTACAACGCACGGATACGTGCCCCTATGGGTCGATACGAACACCACCCTTTGGATCTTAGCCATTGCAAATACCAAGAGCGGGCGCACCGTGTTGT
>JAEYWT010000266.1 GCA_023428865.1 Bacteroidota bacterium
CACCCACAACGTTGGCTGGACCTGGGTTGTGGCCAAGGCGTGTTCACCCGAGCCTTGGCCACTTTGCTTCCAACAGGTAGCAGCATCGAGGCGTGGGACCTGGACCCGCTTGCGCTAAGCAGATTGCCCAAGGAATTGGACGGTGTTCTCATCACCCCACGCGTAGCCGACTTCCTGCATACCCCACTGCCGAAGGACCTGGATGGTATCCTGATCGCGAATGCATTGCATTACGCAGCGGATCAACGGAACGTGCTGGAGGGGATGCATGGCGCACTTAAAGTCGGGGGGATCGTGGTGATTGGCGAGTACGATACCGAGACCCCGGTACCGATCTGGGTTCCGTACCCGAACAGCCAGGAACGCGCGACCGAACTTTTGGCAGCCGCAGGCTTCGACCGGATCACCACTTTGGGGAGAAGGGCTTCGGTATTCGGCCTAGGCGACCTGTACACCATATTCGCACAACGTTCTGCAACTTCAGACCCGAAATGAGTACCGTGGTCAACTTCCGCATAACCTTGAATACCGCATGGACATGAATACCACCCTTCGGATCCTGAGCGGCGCACTGATACTGTTCATGGCATGGATGAGCCTGCGTGCCGGTTGGGGTATGATGACCAACAGCGAAGCCATGGTGAAGTTCTTCGAGCCGTGGGGTACTGCACCGGCCCTTCGCCAACTGCTTGGTGCGATGGGCTTCATCGGTTGTTTGATGATGTTCCACCCGAAGACCTTCGTGTGGGGAAGCTGGTTGAACATGGGCGTAGTGATGTTCCTGCTAGTGCAGTTCATCCACTTACGCGACCTGATGGCCTTTGTGAAAGAAGTGTGGGTGATCGCGCTCGGCTTCGTGATCCTTTGGTTGGGACACCCCTTCGCCGAAAAAGCCATCTGACCACATGCACCACGACCTATTGCTGGTCATCGGCCTGCTCTTCGCGGTATCGCTGCTCACCCTACTGAGCCCTAAACTCCGTATCGCCTACCCGATACTATTGGTGTTGGGCGGACTGATCATCGCGTTCATTCCCGGCATACCCCATGTACGGGTAGACCCCGAATTGATCTTCGTCATCTTCCTTCCGCCCCTGCTCTACGAGGCAGCATGGTTCACTTCCTGGCGCGAATTCTGGAAATGGAAACGCAGCATCACCATGCTCGCCTTCGGCTTGGTGTTCTTCACCTCCTTGGTGATCGGCTACTTCACGCATTGGCTCATACCAGGTTTCACCCTTGCGCTGGGTTTCCTGTTGGGTGGCATCATCAGTCCGCCGGATGCCGTTGCGGCCACCTCGGTGCTCAAAGGCATCCATATACCCAAGCGCGCCACCACCATTCTGGAAGGTGAGAGCCTGGTGAACGACGCCAGTAGCTTGATCGTGTTCCGTTTCGCGCTGGCGGCTGTAATGACCGGGCAATTCACACCGCACCTTGCCGTTCAACAATTCTTCATCCTAGCATTGGGCGGCATTGCGGTGGGCGTGGCGCTTGGTGCGGTCATTTACCTTCTGCACCGTACGCTACCCACCACGGCAAGCATCGACACGGCCATGACCTTGATGACGCCGTATCTCTTGTTCATCATTGCGGAAGAGTTCCACGCATCGGGCGTATTGGCCGTGGTGACCGGCGGCTTGTTCCTCAGCTACCGGTCGCACGCATTCTTGGACCCCCGTGCGCGACTGCAGGCCAACCATGTTTGGTCCACGCTCATCTTCATGCTCAACGGCCTGGTCTTCATCTTGATCGGCCTGGACCTGCCGGACATCGTAAATGGCATGGAGCAGCAGGAATTGCGCGAAGCCATCGGTTACGGTGTCATCATTAGCGTGGTGGTGATCGCCATCCGCTTCATCTGGATGTATCCTGCCGCCCATGTACCGCGTATGTTGTCGCGTACGATCAGGGAGCAGGAGATCAGCCCAGGCTGGCGGGTGCCCACCGTGCTCAGTTGGGCGGGCATGCGCGGTGTGGTCTCCTTGGCATCGGCCTTGTCCATACCGCACCTTCTGCCCAATGGCCAACCCTTTCCGTTCCGCTCGACCATCTTGGTGATCACCTTCGTCGTTATCCTTATCACCTTGGTAGGCCAGGGTTTGACCTTGCCCTGGATCGTGAAGAAGTTGAAGGTGCAGGAAGTGGATCCTCGCATTCCGGAAGAAGAGCAGGAACTGCAGTTACGCGGAAGGATGGTGCGCGCGGTGATCGACCACTTGGAGACCCTACCTGAGAAAACGGCACAAGTGGAGCGCACCCAACAACACTTACTGCACCTGGAGCAGAACTACATGCGCTCCATCGAAAGTCTGCGCAATGCCGACCATGCGGAACAGCGCAATGATTCGAACAGGGCCTATGCACTACTCTTGATCAGCCTGCAACGGGAAGCGCTGGAAGCGGCCCGGAAAGAACACGCCTTCGATGTGGAAGTGATCCGCAAGATGGAAAGCAACCTGGACCTGGAAGAAACACGCCTGAACAGCTGACCTATGCACGCCGGACGCCGCTTCAACCTTCGCGAAGTCCTGTATTGGACCCGTCGCGACATCCTCTTCTATATCGTACTAGGTAGTATTCCCACCCTGTTGTACCAATTGCTCGATTGGAAATGGCTCACCATTCCATGGGTGCCCATCGCTATGATCGGCACGGCAGTGGCCTTCATCGTAGGCTTCAAGAACAACGCCACCTACAACAGGTTGTGGGAGGCACGCCAGATCTATGGAGCCATCGTGAACAGCAGCCGCTCGTGGACCATCATGGCCATCGATTTCGTGACATCCCCTGCTGGCAAGAGTTTGGATGAAGTTGAATTACAGCGCATTCGCACACGACTGGTACACCGCCACAT
>JAEYWT010000369.1 GCA_023428865.1 Bacteroidota bacterium
TCCCGAAGGTGGCGGGCTTATCCGCCCAGATGCGTTGGCCATCGGCTGGCTGCTCTGGCTGGTGCAGACCGTCGTGCTCATCGGCCTCGGGGGCCTATCGCTACTTTTGGCCGCCCGGGATAGGAAAACCACCACCGCATGACAGCCGAGACCACCCCAGTGATCAATGACAAACCCGCCTCGGCGGACAAGCGCGTGATGGACCTGGTGCAGGTGCAACGCGCGGTGAACATCTGGCGCATGAAAGGCGACCGCATCGTGTTCACCAACGGGTGCTTCGACATTCTGCACCGCGGGCATGTGGAATACCTGCAAGAAGCCGCAGCCCTCGGCGATAGGTTGATCATCGGCCTCAACAGCGATGCCAGCGTTCGTCGTCTGGGGAAAGCAGCCGACCGCCCTTTGAACGATGAGCAAAGCCGCGCCAAGGTGCTGAGTGCGTTGCGCTTGGTTGATGCCGTGGTGATCTTCGACCAGGACACACCGCTGGAACTGATCCAGGCCATTGCACCCGAAGTACTGGTGAAAGGAGGCGATTGGACGGAAGATCGGATCGTGGGCGCCGAGGTGGTGAAGGCCCGTGGCGGCGAAGTGCGTTCGCTGAAACTGGTGGATGGTTTCTCCACCACGGCGCTGATCGAGAAGATCCGTCATGGCAGCTAAGCTGCGCTCCAAGTTCGTTTGCCAGAACTGCGGCAGCAGTTACCCCCAGTGGCTTGGGCAATGCACGCAGTGCAAAGAATGGAACACCCTTGTGGAAGAAGTGGTGGACCGTGTTGAAGAGAAACGTGGAACACCGGCCAGCATCAAGAGCAGGCATCCTGTACCGGTTCCCATCGATGCCATTCCTGCGCAGGATGGTCCGCGGATCGCATTGAGCGACAAAGAACTCTCGCGTGTACTTGGTGGTGGTCTCGTGGCTGGCAGCATGATCCTGCTCGGTGGCGAACCCGGAATCGGTAAAAGCACCCTGCTCCTGCAAACCGCCTTGCGTAATCCGCACCTGAAAACACTTTACGTGAGCGGTGAGGAGAGCGAGCATCAGGTGAAGATGCGCGCGGAACGCTTGGAAGCCACACGGGCCAGGCAGAGCGCCAACAGCTGCTACGTACTTACCGAAACGAACACGCAGAACATCTTCAAACACATCGAAGCACTGCAGCCCGGGCTGGTCGTGATCGACAGTGTGCAGACCTTGCATACCGCGGTGCTTGATGCTAGCCCGGGCAGTGTGGGCCAAGTGCGCGAGTGTACCTCTGAGCTGATGCGTTTCGCGAAGACCACGGGCATTCCCATGGTGTTGATCGGCCATATCACCAAGGATGGCTTCATCGCCGGGCCGAAGGTGTTGGAGCACATGGTGGATTGTGTGCTGCAGTTCGAAGGTGACCGCGACCACGCCTACCGCCTGCTTCGCCCGCTTAAGAACCGCTTCGGTAGCACCAACGAATTGGGCATCTACGAAATGCAGGGCAGCGGCCTGGCCGAAGTGGAAGACCCAAGCCAGGTGTTGCTTGGCCGTCGCGAAGAACGACCCAGCGGAGTTGTGGTGGCTGCCACGATGGAAGGCATGCGCCCCTTGCTGATCGAAGTACAGGCCTTGGTGAGCAGTGCCGTGTATGGCACACCGCAACGCAGTTCAACCGGATTCGATCTGCGCCGTTTGAACATGTTGTTGGCGGTGATGGAGAAACGCTGCGGCTTCCGGCTGGGCCAGAAGGATGTGTTCCTCAACCTTGCCGGCGGTTTTCGTGTGGAGGAACCGGCGATCGACCTAGCCGTGGTGTGTGCGGTGCTTAGCAGCAATGCCGATATCGCTGTGCCCATGGATGTGTGCTTTGCTGGCGAAGTGGGCTTGACAGGCGAGATACGACCCGTAACGCGTACCGAGCAGCGCATCGCCGAAGCAGCCAAGTTGGGCTTCGCGCGGATCTTCGTTCCGAAGGGCACCAAGGGTATCGCACCGGTGAAGGGTATCGACGTGGTACAAGTGGGCCAGGTAAGCGAGGTGCTCGGCCACTTGTTCGGCTGATCACCTTCTGCTCAGCATGCCTTGTGCCGAGCAAAAGCCGGTGGTAAAGGCACCTTGCAACAGGAAACCTCCTGTAGGCGCATCCCAATCCACCATTTCGCCAGCCACGAAGAGGTGCGGATATTCCTTCAACGACAGGTCTTCGTTCAGCTCATTCATCGGGATGCCACCAGCTGTACTGATCGCCTCTTCGATGGGGCGGAGCGCATGGATCGGTACATGTACCTTCTTGACGTCGTTTGCGAGGGAACGGCCATCGAGGTAACGCTCCAATGGCGTGAATGCTTTCAGTAAAGCCAATGCAGGGCGTTCCAGTCGCAGTGCCGCGGTTCGTTCTTTCCAGGCCGCATCCTGCAATTTCGCGGTAATGTTCTCTATGGATAGGTCGGGCTTGAGGTCGATGATGAGCTGTGCCTCACCAGAAGCCGCAAGCTGCTCGCGAACCTGTGGAACAACAGGGTAGATCGCATTGCCTTCCAGACCGTACTCGGTTATGGTGAGTTCGCCGCGTCTGATCTTGCCACCACCTCCCACTGCGATGTTCTTCAACGGCTTGCCGAAATGTGGGCGCAGGCTTTCGGGCATCTTCGCCATAACACCACAGTTACTGGCTTGGAGACCTTGTACCTGAACACCAATGGACGTGAACGCCGTTGTCCATTCGCCGGTGGATCCTGTCTTCGGCCAAGATGCTCCACCAAGTGCGAAGAGGTAGGCATCGGCTTGGATGGCGGATCGCTCGGGACCGGATGCGATGATCGGTCGCACCTCACCGTCGAATGCGATGAACCGATGATCGGTATGGATGCGCACACCTTTGCTCTTAACGGCATCGGTGATGGCCTTGAGCACTTCGGCCGGTTTTATGCCCCGCTCCGGAAAAACACGCCCGCTGGTTCCGACGAAGGTGGGTACACCGATCGTTGCGAGCCATTCGCGCAGCTGCGATGGCCCGAACGTATCGAGCATCGGCTTCAGCGCTTCCGGCGGTGTGTATTGCGTGAATAGAGCCTCACCCGTGGCACTGTTGGTGATATTGAGCCCGCCATCACCAGCCACCAAGAATTTGCGGCCGAGGTTGCGGCCTTGCTCGTAGAGATCGACCTGGGCATGATCGGCCAGGAAGTAGGCCGCGATCATCCCCGCAGGTCCACCCCCAATGATCGCCAGCTGCGGGCGTGGCGCAGGTTTCATTCCGGGTACAACTCGGCGACATTTCGGAACACGTGGGGCCATGCAACACCCCCGACCTTTTTCCCCAGCCGCACCATGACCAACTCGCGCGCGGGGTCGACGTAGACGAACTGACCAAGTATACCCTGGGCCATGAAATCGCCTTCACCTGAGGGCAACCACCATTGATACTGATAACGTGCGGCGCTTCCGTTGGTGGTGTCTACAGCTGTGCTCTTCTGCACCCATGCTGCAGGTAACAACTGTTCGCCGTTCCATTCACCTTGGTGCAGGTAAAGTGAGCCCAACTTGGCGAAGTCGCGAGCCGGTGCGTTGATGCAACAGAAGGTCTTTTCGATACCACCCTTCTTCCGGTCTATGCTCCACGAGGAAGGGTACTCCATACCAAGCGGTGTCCAGATACGCTGTTGTAGATACTCGGTGATGGTGCGTTGATCCCCTTTCGCACGTAAAGCCCGTTCGAGGATGAGGCCTAATAGCTGGCTATTCCCGCTTGCGTACGCGAACCGCTCGCCGGGTGCGCGCTTCAGCTTCATGCGTTCCATGTATCGGTACAAGTTGCGGCCGTAGTAGTAACGTGCTGCGGTACCGAAAGGGTTCACATAACTCTCTTCGAAATCCAATCCGCTGGTCATTTGTAGCACATGCTCGATGGTGACCTTATCGAAGCCGTTCTTCTTCAATTCCGGGACGAAGTCGCTTACCGGTTGGTCTACACTAGCGATGAAACCGTCTTCAATGGCACAGCCGATAAGTATGCTCATGACGCTCTTGGCCATGGAGAACGAGGTGTGGATCCGTGAGGCGTCGTAGCCTTTGAAGTAGCGCTCGTAAACGATGGTGTCGCGATGGATGATGAGGAAAGCCACCGTGGCATGCTCGGCGAGGAACGTATCGAAAGCCGACTCCTTCTCGCCTACCTTGATGGTCTTGGGGCCCATTTCTGCCACCGAGGTCGCATAAGCATATGGCTTGGCAGCCGGTTGCAAAGCCCTAGAAGGGAACTTCCGGTGATCCCGCGTGTCGGCGAAATTGTAAACTAAAAAGCGGCCTACGGTGCAGCTACCAAAAAGCAGACAGCATAAGAACAGGATGAGGCTACGCGCGGGCATGCCAGCAAGGTAGGCAGCGCAACGCTCTTCCAGACACGAGTGGTATGCGGCGCGGACAGATCGTTAAAACTTCACATTATCAAGCAGTTATCATCTTCTTGAAATAGTATGCACGCATACCAAGATTACCTTTGCGGCATGAAAATAGAACGTCCAAACATGATCGACACCCGATCCGCCACCTTGGAGCTGGTCTCCGATGCGCTGGTCGAGCTCCGATTCAAGCCGGATGTGAAGTTGGACGTGGAGGGGATGCGGCAGATCATTCAAGCGAAACGCACCTTGATCGCAGGTCGGAACGTAGATGTGCTCGCCGTACTTCCGCCGGACCTGGATTTCGAGCTGAACATCCTGAGCCTCGATCATAGCACGGTGGCCGGAGGTTGCACTGGTGCACGGCGCCTTGCCCTGGCGGCTCAGAGCACGTTCAACGAGCGGTTATCGGACATCTACTTCCGTTACCACCCAAGGGTGAACGCCACAGGGATCTTCCTCACAGAAGAGGATGCCCGTAAATGGCTGACCACGAAGTTGCCCGAGCCGTCGGCTTCGTAGCGACTATTCCTTCACGAGCTTGAAGAGCTCGTTCAGATCGGGGATCAGCACCACTTCGATGCGGCGGTTCTTCGCCTTGTCGTTGGGATCCACCGGCACGTATTCACCACGACCTGCTGCGGTGATGCGCACGGGGTCGGTCTTGCTGCTTTCCTGCATGATGCGCACTACGCTGGTGGCGCGGGCAACACTCAGGTCCCAGTTGTCCTTGTAGGTGCTGCCAGCACCGATCTTATCGGTGTCGGTATGGCCTTCCACCAAAATGCTGAGGTCCTTCTCGTTCTCGATGGCTTTGGCCAACTTGGTGATGGCCTCGCGCCCCTTGGTATCCACGGCAGCACTGCCGCTGGGGAAGAGCAATTTGTTGTCCATGCTCACATAGATGCGGCCGTTACGCTGCTCCACGGTTAGGCCCTTGCCTTCGAAACCGGAGAGGGCTTGACTTACGCGGTTCTTGAGGTCCTTCATGGCCGCATCCTTGGCGTCGATCTCGGCTTGCAACGAGGCGAGGGCCGCTTGTTTCTCGCCCACGCGCTTGGCCAAGGCGTTCACGCTATCCTCCTTGTTCTGGAGCGCCAGCCGCATGGATTCCAGGTCGGTGAGCAGCTTTCGGTTCTCACTGCTGTTCCCCGCCAGCAGCGCGTTGTACTTGCTCAGCAGCTCGTCGTTCAATGCGTTGATCTTGTCGTATTGCACGGTCATCTTGCGCAGTGAGGTGCCAAGGACGGTGGTGTCGCGCTCCAACTCACCAACCCGTTTGTTCAGGCCGGTGAGCTCTGCGCTCATCTCATCCATCCGCGTTTGGGCATCAAGTGCCTTCTGGTTCGCAGCTTCGGCTTCCAACTGCAAGGCCTTGGCCCGGCGATCGGCCTCTTCGTATTTGCGGGCTGGCACACAGGCCACCAGTAGCAAGCCAAGGAGCAGTGGGGTGGTGGCAGTGAAGGAGAAGCGCGGCATCGGCATGACTTTTTCTTATGGACTCCAAAGGTCCGGTCGGTCACAGGTGGAAGTGCCGAATGGCAACATTATTTTTGAACAAGACGTTCTAACCTTCAGTAATGGTAAGCTCGACCGCCACCGGATTACCGAAAGGCTGGGCCTATTCGCCCACTTTCGACCTGGAGTTGAAACAATACGTGTTGCTGGGTTACCTGCAACGGGTAAAAGCGCGCTTCGGAGAACAGAAGCTGTACCCACACTTGACCGATGTGCGCCGCGAGGTGGATGAGCTACTGGACCTACAGCGCACGAAGGAAGACCTTACCCGCAGCCTGCGGGGCGATGCGATCGGTTTCGACCCGGCGAGCGGACGTGTGATCCGCGCGATTCCCGAGGGACCTGCGCCGTTACAGGTGATCGACGATGTGATCGAATTCGCCATCCCACATCTGCAACGTGTGCTGGATGCGGGTTCGGAACTACGCCGCGAGATCGCACAACACCTCCATTTCTCGCCGGTGGGATTGGAGCCACTGTATGTTAGTGAAGGCTGGCTATTCCTGCGTTTGGGGCGCGAGGCACGGGTGTATGCCTACTCCATGCCCTTCGTGGTGGAGCGCGATGAGCATCGGAGCCACCAGAACATCTTCACCCGGTATGTGAGCACCTATACCGTTGGGCTAGCGAACACTTTCGAACATATCAAATCGGAGCTGATCCGCACCCACCCGCACTTGCCCAACCCTTCCACCTATGCCGTGGAGACCGATATGTCACTTCCGCGCATAGAAACGTTGATGCCCCTCGCGAAACACCTGGTACACGCCCACGTGATGGCCAGAGCGTAGTTGGTCCGTGAACAATGCCTACTGACCCGGCTTAGCGGCTGGATCGAACCAGACGACACGCAGGTCACGGTGTTCCATGCCATTGATGGGCATGTCGCGTACCCAAGGTTGCAACAACCGGACGGAGCGCTCATGATAGAGCGGCGCCACCACCATATCGTTCATCAAGCGTGTCTCAGCAGCGGCGAGCAGTTTCATACGCGCGGGTCCATCACTTGTCCGCAGCGCCTTCGCAAAGAGTGAGTCGTACTGGGCGCTCTTGTAACGTGTGCTATTGAGGTAAGAAGGCTCGGTGGTGTCCGACGGTACGTTCTTGCCGTAGAACAAGGCCAGGAAGTTCTCGGGATCCGGATGGTCCACTACCCAGCCTTGACGCCAGAATTGCGACTGGCCCATATCCATACGCTGGTAGTGTTGCTCGGCCGGTAGTACGGATGTCACCACACGCACCCCCAGGTTCCGCACCAGCATTTCCTGTACCGCTTCAGCAACGCGTACATAGCCGAAGCCATCGCTGTTCACCTGTAACAGTACAGCGGGTAAGCCTGCACCGCCCGGGTATCCGGCTTCCGCCAATAGCGCTCTTGCCAGCTCCACATTGAAGCCAAGCTCTGGCACCTCCTCATACGGGTAGCCCGCGAAACCGGGCGCAACCACGCCGCGGCGGGCAGGCACGGCAAGGCCGTTGAGCAAACTATCCACCAGGAACTGCCGATCGATGGCCAGCGAGAATGCTCTTCTGATGCGCACATCCGTGAAAGGCGGCTTGTGAGCTCCGAAACCGTAGAACTGTACCGTGAGACCGGGTATCGTCTGCACTTGATATGACGTGGTGGAACGAAGTAGGTCGGTACGCTCCAAGGGCAGTTCGTACATGGCACTTAGGTTGCCCCGTTCGAACTCCTGGAACTCGCGCAACTTGTCCTTTACGAAGGTGCAGCGGAAAGCATCCAAGAAAGGATAGCGGTTGCCGCGCTCATCCACTCCCCAGTAATCCGGCCACCGTTCCAGGACAAGCACCTCGTTACGCACGAAGCGCTTCATCTTGAAGGGTCCTGTGCCTACTGGATGAAGCAACGCCCCAGCACCATGGTGTGCCACGAGTTCCTTCGGATAGATCCAACACCCTTGGTGCGCCAGGATCTGTAAAAAGTTCGGATAAGGCGTGGTGAGCGTGATGCGCACGGTGGAAGCATTCACCGCTTCCACACCTTTCAACCCAGGTGTAGTGTTGCCAGCCAAACTGGCCGCATACTGCGCATTAGCACCC
>JAEYWT010000049.1 GCA_023428865.1 Bacteroidota bacterium
TTGTGTATAAGATACAGGTCTGAACGCGCGTTACTTTGTCATCACGCCCTCAAATCCGCTCTGACGCCCATCCCTATGAACGAAATCATCTGCCCGCACTGCCACAAAGCCTTCAAGATCGACGAGGCGGGTTACGCGGACATCCTGAAGCAGGTGCGCGACCACGCGTTCGACAAGGCACTGCAAGAACGTCTTGCGCTGGCCGAACAGGAGAAGAGGACGGCCATCGAGCTGGCCGAGACCAAGGTGGCGACCACGCTGCGCATGGAGGCGGCCGGAAAGGAGGCCGAGATCCAGAAGTTGAAGGCGGCGCTGGAGGCCGCCGATGTGGCCAAGCAGCTTGCATTGAAGGATGCGCTGGGTGCGGTGGAGAAACAACGCGATGCACTCGCGAACGAGCTGAGCCACGTGAAGCAGGCCAACCAAGCAGCGACGGAAGTGGCGCAGGTGGCCCAGAGGCTGGCCATTGCGGAGGCGGTGCAGCAAGTGGAGAAGGAGCGCGATGAGTTGAGGAGCGGGCTCAAGCTGGCGGAGTTGGAGAAGCAGCGTGCCGAAGCGGCCCTCAAGGACAAGTACGAGACGCAGATCAAGGACCGCGACGATGCCATTGAGCGGCTGAAGGACATGAAGGCGCGGCTCTCCACGAAGATGCTGGGCGAAACGCTGGAGCAGCACTGCGAGGTCGAGTTCGGCAGGATCCGCGCCACCGCCTTCCCTAAGGCCTATTTCGAGAAGGACAACGACGCGCGGACGGGCAGCAAGGGCGACTTCATCTTCCGCGATACGGACGATGCGGGTACGGAGGTGGTCTCGATCATGTTCGAGATGAAGAACGAGAACGATACCACGGCGACCAAGAAGAAGAACGAGGACTTCCTGAAGGAGTTGGACAAGGACCGTACGGAGAAGGGCTGCGAATACGCGGTGCTGGTCACGCTGCTGGAACCCGACAACGACCTCTACAACGGTGGTATCGTGGACGTGGGCCACCGCTACCCGAAGATGTACGTGGTGCGGCCCCAGTTCTTCATTCCCATCATCACGTTGCTGCGCAACGCCGCGCAGAACGCGCTGAAGTACAAGAGCGAGCTCGCCTTGGTGAAAGCACAGAACATCGACATCACCAACTTCGAGAACCAGCTCAGCGACTTCAAGGTCGCCTTCGGCAGGAACTGGCGCTTGGCGTCCGAAGGTTTTGAGGAAGCCGTGAAGCGGATCGACGAGGCCATCAAGGACCTGGAGAAGACCAAGGAGGCGCTGCACAAGTCTGCGAACAACCTGCGCCTGGCGAACGACAAGGCCGAGGACCTGACGATCAAGCGACTGACGCGCGGCAACCCGACGATGGCCGCCAAATTCGCTGAGCTGAAGAAGCTGGATCCGGGGGATGCGGAGTAGCGTCACCGATCAAGCTCTTGGCTCGCCTTCCAGTACTACATACAGCGAATGATCGGTTTCCTCCGATCGCCCGCCCGTCGTTGCTTTGAACGCGATGTCCCTGCGCCCCCTCATCCAACACCCTTCCTTCCGCCACCTCTTCGCCCTCATCTGGCTGGTGAACGGCCTGTGGTGCAAGGTGCTTGGCATGGTGCCGCGTCATCAAGAGATCGTTGCGGCCATCATCAGTCCGGCCATCGCTTCACCGTTGACCCTAGCGATCGGTTTCGCCGAGATCGGCATGGCCGCTTGGATCATCTGGGGCTGGTGCTATCGTTCTTGCGCGGTGTTGCAGATCGCCATCATCCTGTTGATGAACGTGATCGAGTTCTACGCTGTGCCGGAGCTGTTGCTCTGGGGGCGCTGGAACACCGTCTTCGCCGTACTGCTCTGTGCCGCCATCTATTGGAACGCTTTCACCCCAAGCACGAGCACAGATGCTTGAGGCCTTGAAGAACCACCCCTTCGGCGTGCATGCCGAGTTGGAGCGCACCGTTGTCCTTTCATACGCGGCGCCGGTGGAGGAACTCGCGGCGCTGCTCCCTTCGTTCTTGGAGGTGGACACGTTCAACGAGCGTTGGGGCTTCGTCGCTATGGCCATCGTGCGCACACGGAACTTGCGTCCATCGGGCTTTCCGGCCTGGTGCGGCCAGGACTTCTGGCTCATCGGTTACCGGATCTTCGTGCGCTACACGAATGCGAAGGGACGTCGTTTGCGTGGGCTCTACATCCTAGGCTCGGAGACCGATCGCCGACGCATGGTGTTCCTCGGCAACCGCTTCACGCATTATCGGTATGGCTTCAAACCGATGATGACTGAACAGCGTGCTGATGGCCTATCGCTCCGCGCCCACGACGGTTCGCTCGTCGTGCGTGTGAAGGATGAAGGCGGTTCCGTTGCGCTACCTGCGGATAGTGTGTTCGCGGACTGGACCGAAGCGCGACGTTTCGTGGGGCCGCTGCCCTTCACCTTCAGTCATATTGTGCGGAAGCAGCGCGTGCTGATCGTGGAGGGATCACGCACCGACTGGCACCCGCGCCCGGTCGTCGTGCAAGACCATCGCTGTGACTTCATCACCGGCCTTGGGCTGAGGCAGCTTCGACTTTCCAACGCCTTCATGATCGACCACGTGCCCTATCACTGGAAGCCCGGGATCCTGGAAGCCATCGCACGATGAGAAGCCGCTACGAAGGCATGTGGAACGTGGTGCGCTTCAATTGGCCCAAGTATGTGCTGGGCTGTGGTGGGATCCTTGTGGCGTTGGGCGTTGCCTGGCTTTATCCGGATGTGCGGTTGCACTTCATCGCGTTCGGTCTGTTCGGAACGGTCGTTGTGCTCCTGTCACTGCTGGCATCGCATGTCATCTACGACCGGTCGGCGCTGTACCGCATGCCTTGGCTCGATGGTCTTCATGTGCGGCCACCGCAACGTATGCTGAACCTCAATGCGGGCTTCGACGAGTCGAGCGCGATCCTGAATGATCGGTTTCCGCAAAGTGAACTGACCGTTGTCGATCTGTTCGATGCGGTTCACTGCACCGAGCCTTCCATCGTTCGCGCGCGGATGGCGTATCCGCCTTATCCCGGCACGCTGCAGACCAAAGTTGGCGAGATCCCTGTGTTGACCGCAAGGGTCGATCTGGTGATCGCGTTCCTCTCACTTCACGAAGTGCGCACTCATGTGGACCGTGTCGCCATGCTGAAGGAGATCCGGCGCACGCTGGCTGTTGACGGCCACTTGGTCGTGACCGAGCACCTGCGCGACCTGCCGAATGCCCTGGCGTTCACCATTGGCGTATTCCATTTCCACACAAGGAAGATGTGGACACGCGCATTTCGTGAGTCCGGTCTGCACCTGATCGGGGAGCACCGCACCGCAGGTTTCATCACCACTTTCATCCTTCGTTCCGCATGAGCATCCACCTACAGATCATCGGCGTGCTGTTCATGGTTCTCGCCCTGATCCATGTCGGCTTTCCGCGCTACTTCGACTGGAAGCAGCAGCTCGTATCCCTCAGCCTCATCAACCGGCAGATGATGCAGGTACACACTTTCTTCATCGCCTTCGTGGTGTTCCTGATCGGGCTGTTGTGCTTCACCTCCGCGGAAGAGCTGATCGCCACACCGCTGGGGCGGCGCATCTGCCTCGGCCTTGGGGTTTTCTGGGGAATACGCGCGTTGGTGCAGTGGTTCTTCTATTCACCCGAACTGTGGCGTGGACGCAGATTCGAGACCAGCGTGCATGTGGTGTTCTCTGCACTATGGGTGTATTGCGCGGTAGTGTTCATTGGGGTCGCGCTCTTTTCCCGGTAGTGGTAAGTGGCTGCTCAGCTCAGGAGTTGGAAGGCACTGCTCGCCTTCACCTGCCCATTCACCATCACCTCCACCACATGCTCGCCGGAATAATGCTTGCGCGTGCTGAAGTCCACGATGCGCTGGCGTTTGGTGATATCCATTGAACCCTTCGCACCAAGCTCAACCTCTTTCAACTTGAACACCTTCCTCGATGTTCCGCCACTCGCTTTGCGGTAGTGGATCGCGTAGTCGATCACGAGCTGTTGACCGCGCATGGCCTCGGAAACCACGGTGAAGGAGAAGGCCAGCGTGTCGCCAAGCTTGATCTTCTTGGGCGTGATGCGCAGGTCGTCCACGCGCACCTTCACCTTGGTGTCGAAGGCGAAGAGCGCCAACGCTGCGGGATCCCCGGCCTTGATCAGCGTGCGGCTGGCGTGCTTCGCGATCCACGCGGTGTGCTGGTACTTCAGGTCCCATGAGCGCAGTACTTCTACCATGTACTTCGGATGGTCCTTGCTGAAATCGTTCAAGTGGTTGGCTACCGACTTGCGCACGTAGAGCGAGTCGTCTGCACGCAAGCGTTCCAGGATCGGTGTGGTCAGTTTCGGATCCTTCAGCACGGCATCCAAGCGGAACGACCACGGCAAGCGCGGCCGACTTCCTTCTGATGCCAAACGACGCACATGCTCGTTGTCGTCTTCGGCCCAGGTACGCATCACGGTCAAGGTTCCTTTTACATCGCGTCGGAAGTACTCGCGCACGGCGAACTCCGACGAGCCATAGGACGTGAAGTGCTTCAATGCTTCGAGCGAGAACGCTGGATCATCAAGCCCGAACTGGCCCACGAAGTCGGGGTAGAGCAGCGCGGTGTAGCCCTTGGACATGCGCGGCGCAAGATCCTTCAACACGTGTACCGCCTTGCGGAAGTCGGTTGGCAGATGCGCTCGCAGGGTGTGGCTTGCGTGTCGCATCCGTGCGTTCAGCTCCCGTGCTTCGTTGCCATGCTGCACCTCCTTCAAGAACGAGGCACGCTTGAATTTCGGATACACCGCTTCGGTCTCCTTCGCCAAGCGCGCGAAGTACGCGGCATTGAACATTTCCTTCAGTTGGTCGGCCATGTTAACGATCGCACTTCGTTGGAAGTCGGCTACTAAGGTCGTTCCTGACGGTCGTCAGTTCAACAGCGCCCTGTTCGGTCTCCCTCGATCGGGGTATTCCGTTCAGCCGGGCCTGGATTATCTTTGCATTCGTACCTGCATTCGACAATGACGCCAACGACTTTCGCCAAAACACCTCCCGTTTTCTTCCAACGCCTACGTGAGGTCACTGAAGCTTATTTCAAGGAGAACAACCTGAAGAAGACCGGAGACGGCCGCCTGTATTGGAAGACCGTGATCCTGATCTCCGCGCTGGTAAGCCTATATGTGGTGTTGGTCTTCTTCACACCGGCTAGCGTGTTGCTTTCACTGGGCCTATGTGCCTTGCTCGGTCTGGTGGTGGCGAGCATCGGCTTCAATGTGATGCATGATGGTGCCCATGGTAGCTACAGTAGCCGCAAATGGGTGAATGAACTGATGGGGCATTCGCTGAACCTGCTCGGTGGAAGTGTGCAGTTCTGGAAGATGAAGCACAACGAGAACCACCACACCTTCACCAACATTGAAGGGATGGATGACGATATCGACATAAAACCGTGGGTGCGCGTACACGAAGGACAGAAGCGCTACTGGTTCCACCGCTTCCAGCATATCTATGGTCTGCTGCTATACGGCCTTACCTACTTGTTCTGGGTCTTCTTCAACGACATGAAGAAGTACTTCACCGGTAAGATCGCCGACAATACCAAGATGAAACCGTTGAGCCTGAAGGACCACATCATCTTCTGGGTCACCAAGGTGAGCTACGTGGCCATCTTCATCGTTCTACCCATGATCTTCGCTGGTGTGGTGCCCACGCTGGTCGGTTTTGGTGTCATGGTC
>JAEYWT010000096.1 GCA_023428865.1 Bacteroidota bacterium
TCGTTCCGGGGTTAGAACCATCCATACAGTGCTTAGCCGTAAGGAAATAGGGTGTGCCATCATTGTCGCAGTTGTTGATCAACTGACCCGTGCAGAAACCGCTGCCCTGGGTCATCATGATCGCCACCGAACGGATCTGCGCGCGCCATGGATCCCCTTCGGGGCAGATCACGTTGTTGTTGCAGGACCCGCTATCGTTCAACCCCTTCGCCATGCCGAGCATGTCCCGGTAGCCATGCGTTACTTGTCCGATCCGCAGCCGACCTAGACCAGCTACCTGGGCCGGTTCCACGTACTCCACGGTAACCTGGCTGCCCGCAAGCATGTCCACCCCAAGGATCTCGTACCCGGGATTGCTGCCAGCCTCAAAAGCGCCAAGAACATCTCCCATTGCATTATAGACGAACACCTGGCCACCATCGGGCACTACGAATTCGTGGAACTCCATGTTGATGCTGAAGGCACTGGGGCATTCGATCGCCGCACGCCAAACCCGATCGCCATTGGACATGGTATGCCAGATCCCACTGTTCGCCAAGCTGATGTCCACCGCATGGTTCTGCCCGAAACGGTAGGGGCCCTTCTTTCCCTCGGCCAACCTCTGATCGTCTTCTGCCATTAGCGCCACCGCATCCACCTCCGGCATCACCACCACCGGTGCGGTCGGTAGCCCGTTGGAACGGTCCATCCCATAGGGGTGGCCACCAAAAGAGAGCTGGCCGCGGACCGGGCGAACCGATAGCACGAGGGCAAGGGAAAGGGCAGGGTAGAGGATCCGGGTCATCTTTCGAGGGATTGTGCGGGCTAAATGTAGGTTCCAAGTCGAAGCTGGAACGTCATGCGATCGCATGGTTCGACCAGTGGCTCCGACACTCGTCCCAAAGTTAACCTGTGACCGACGGGTGGGTGACCAACCCTTCAGGCTGGCTTGGATGCCTTCTGGCGCTCTTCGATCAACTTGCGCATGGCGAAGAGCTCATCACGCAGTTGCGCAGCCGCGATGAAGTCCAGTTCTTTCGCTGCTTTCCGCATTTGGGTCTCCAGCAACTCAGCGTTCTTGGAGAGCTGCTCCTCGCTCATGTACTGCATCACCGGATCCGCCGCCAGGCTCAATGTTTCCGGTTCCACGTACGCGCGGCGCCGTTCGCTGTCGTTGATGTCGATCACCGCTGTCTGCTTTAGCACATCACCACGGTCGCGCTTGATCTGCGTGGGTGTTATGCCATGTTCTTCGTTGTAGGCGATCTGTTTCGCACGGCGGCGCTCGGTCTCATCCATCGTGCGCTGCATGCTTTCGGTGATCTTGTCCGCATAGAAGATCACCAGGCCGTTCACATTCCGCGCCGCACGCCCAGCGGTCTGTGTGAGCGATCGATTGCTGCGCAGGAATCCTTCCTTATCCGCATCCAACACGGCCACTAAGCTCACTTCCGGTAGATCCAAGCCTTCGCGTAGCAGATTGACACCCACCAATACATCGAACATGCCCAATCGCAACTGGCGAAGGATCTCGATACGTTCCAAGGTCTCCACATCGCTGTGGATGTATTTGCAGCGTACTCCGTTCCTGCCCAGGAAGTCGTTCAGCTCCTCGGCCATGCGTTTTGTCAGGGTGGTCACCAATACACGCTCGTGCTTCTCGGCCCGCTTGCGGATCTCATACAGCAGGTCGTCGATCTGGTCCTTACTGGGCCGTACCTCAATGGGTGGATCTAGCAAGCCGGTAGGGCGTACAAGCTGTTCCACCACCACACCTTCGCTCCGCTCCAGTTCGTAATCCGCCGGGGTGGCGCTCACGAAAAGGGTCTGGCCCATCATGCCCTCGAACTCTTCGAACTTCAAGGGTCGGTTGTCCATGGCGCTGGGCAGCCTGAAACCGTACTCCACCAAGTTCTTCTTTCGACTGCGGTCACCACCATACATGGCCTGGACCTGGCTTACGGTCACATGGCTTTCGTCGATCACCAACAGGAAATCTTCCGGGAAATAATCGAGTAAACAGAAGGGGCGCTGGCCAGTCTGCCGCCGATCGAAATAGCGGCTGTAGTTCTCGATGCCCGAGCAATAACCCAGTTCGCGCATCTTCTCCAGGTCGTAGTTCACCCGCTCCTCCAGGCGCTTCGCCTCTAGGTGCTTGCCGATCTCGTTGAAGAAGGCTACCTGTTTCACCATGTCATCCTGGATATCGTGGATGGCTCCCTTCATCGTGTCGCGACTGGTCACGAAGATGTTCGCCGGATAGATGGTGATCTCCGTCGCTGTTTCCACCACCCGGCTGCTCAGCGTATCTAACCGCTCTATTCGTTCGATCTCATCGCCCCAGAAGTGGATCCGTACACCTTCGTCGGCATATGCCAGGAACACTTCCACCACATCGCCTCGCACCCTGAAGTTCCCCCGGCCAGGCTCCGCATCCTTCCGGCTGTAGAGTGCTTCCACCAACATATGAAGCAGCTTGTTCCGTGCGATCTTCTGCCCGGAGGCCACACGTACGATGGTCTTGTGGAATTCTGCCGGGTTACCAATGCCGTATATACAGCTTACACTAGCCACCACGATCACATTGCGCCGGCCACTGAGCAAGGCACTGGTGGCGCTCAAGCGAAGCTTCTCGATCTCATCGTTGATCGAAAGGTCCTTTTCGATGTAGGTGTTCGTGGTCGGCAGATAGGCCTCCGGCTGGTAGTAATCGTAGTAGCTTACGAAGTACTCCACCCGGTCGTTCGGGAAGAAGTGCTTGAACTCCCCGTATAGTTGTGCCGCTAGCGTTTTGTTGTGGCTTAGGATGATCGTGGGCCTTCCCGTACGTGCGATCACATTGGCTACCGTAAAGGTCTTCCCGGAACCCGTTACACCCAACAAGGTCTGCGCAGGAACGCCCGCGTTGATGCCCGCGACAAGTTGCTCGATCGCCTCGGGCTGGTCGCCTGTGGGCTTGAATTCGGATATTAGGTCGAAGGCCACGGTTGGGATTCTGATGGTGCGAAGTTACCCACTCGGGAAGGCACTTCTTTCGCATCTTCGCCCACGGATCCTATCCCATGACGCCGACCAAGATCACCACCTACCTATTGGCACTCCTCGTTATGGGTTGTGCTGAACCCAACAAGGAGACCACCGGAAAAGACCAACCTCCTGGCAATACGGTCGGCCAGACCGTGATGATCAAAGCGCACAACGGCACCTACGTGGGTTGTGAACTCGGTGGAGATACCGTTCTTCAGGATGCACTAAGAGCAGGGAAGGACACGGTGGCTGACTGGGAGTATTTTACCCAGTTCACCAACGCCGATGGTACAGTAGCGTTCCAAGCGGCGAACGGAAAGTACTGGTGTGCCGATAGCGACAAAGGCAACTTTATCCTGGCGAACCGCGGCTACATTGGCGCATGGGAAAGCTTCGAGATCGTGCCCCAGAGCGGTGGAGAGGTGGCCATCCGCTCACATACGGGCAAGTACATCGCAGCTGACCATGGTCTACCTGAAGCACAACGCGGGCGACTGGTCGCCGATAGGCTCAGTGTAGGCGATTGGGAGTTGTTCACCATCATTCCAGTGACTTCCGGAACACCGTAGTGCTGTTTCTGCACGTTACTTTGGTGTCATGTTTTGGAAACGCCTGGCATACTATCTTAACCCGTTCACCTTATTCAGGCCAGCGGATCCTAACTTGAGTCTGCGTTTCATGCACGGCATAAACCGGATCACGGTGTTCGTGTTCCTCTTTTGCCTGGTGGTGATGGTAGTGCGGGCGTGTTCGCGGTAGAAGTCACGTGAACCCTCTAGCCCCGCCACACCCGCCACGCCGCCTCGGCCTGCGCGTGCAGCATGGATAGCCCGTTCGCAATGCGCGCTCCGCGGGCCTCACCTGCGTGTAGGAAACGGGTCAACTCCGGGTTGTACACCAGGTCGATGAGGCAGTGTTTGGGGCCGATGGCAGCCAGGGGTACCATTGGTATTCCATCCACATCGGGGTGCATACCCAACGGCGTGGTATTGATGATCAATGGGCACACGCTTACTAAGGCCGGGTCCAGCAGGTCCCAGGTGATGTCGCCCGTTTCGCGGCTGCGGCTCACCACCCTGAATTTGATGCCTAGTTCGCGCAGCACGAATACCACCGCCCGGCTGGCACCACCACTTCCAAGAACCAAGGTACGCGGTCGGGTTTCGCCGATCATGGGCAAGAGGGTGGATCTAAAGCCTTCCACATCGGTATTGTAGCCGCTGAGCTGCCCATCCTGAATGTAAATCGTGTTCACCGCGCCTACGGCCGCAGCAACAGGATCGAGCTTGTGTAGGTAGGGGAGTACCGCCTGTTTGTAGGGGATGGTGACATTCAGCCCCTGTAGCCCAGGGGTGCCGGTCAGCAAGCCTTGCAGGTCTTCGATGCGCTCTAGTTCGAAGAGGTCGTACCGATGATCGCTCAACCCTTCACGAACGAATTTCTCCGTGAAATATCGCTGACTGAAGGAGTGCGATAAATGCCGACCGATGAGTCCGTAGCGTGCCACGGCTGCTCAAACGATCAAGCGGCCGAAGTATTGCCACCTCGGCGCTGGCGGATGTACTCGATGATCATCGGCAATACACTGATGCCCACGATACCGATCACTACCGCCTCGAAATGGGCTTGGATCCACGGATGGGTGCCGAACGCATAACCTGCCAGCAACATGGACGAGATCCAGAGCGCACCGCCAGCGATGTCGAACGGCAGGAATTTCTTGCGATAATCCATGGCGCCGATGCCCGCTACGAACGGGGTGATGGTGCGTACGATGGGAACGAAGCGCGCGATGATGATCGTTTTCACCCCGTATTTCTCGAAGTAGGCATGCGTCTTGTCCAAATGCTTCTGCTGCACCAGATCGCGGCCGAAGGTGCGCCATTTCACGATCCGTGGCCCGAAGAAGCGACCCACCCAATAGTTGATGTTGTCGCCCAACACTGCGGCGATGAACAGCAGAATGAAGAGCGTGGCGAGGTCCAAGGATGCGTTGGCGCCAGCGGCGAGCGAACCCGCTACGAAGAGGAGCGAATCACCGGGGAGGAATGGCATGATCACAAAGCCCGTTTCCACGAAGATGATGGCGAACAACAAGGCATACACCAGGTTGCCATGTTCTGATATGAACGCAGGTAGGCTCTGGTTCAGGTGGGTGATGAAGTGCCAGAATTCCTGTACTAGTTCCATGGTTCAGTCGCAGTTCAGATCATTGTCCACCTCGATGCCGAAACCGAGGATGCCTCCTTTCAGATTCACCAGATTGTCGAAACCGTAACGCGCAGAAAGCGCATTGATCACCGCTGCCGAGCGTGCACCACTGCGGCAATGCAAGACCACCGGAAGGTCTTTGCGTACTTCGCCGATGCGCTCCACGATCTCGCCCATGGGTATGTTGTTGCCGCCAATGGTACATAGCTGTGCTTCGTACGGCTCGCGTACATCGATCAGCTGGTGTGGTTTCCCTTGGTCGCGCCAAGCCTGTAGCTCGGTGGGGGTGATCTCGTTCATGTTCTCGTGGATCGGACGCTAGTATACCGGACCGGTTGGCCCCGTTGGTCGCGCGCTGCTATTCGGTGGGCTTCTGGCGTAGTTTCTCGGCTACCTCCTCAGGAAGATATTGGAAGAACGTGTCCCCACGCAGGCCCAATCGCAAGGTTTCTAGTGGGATCACTTCCTCCGGACCGATGTTGCCCAGGTTCACGTTCGCGCCAAGTTGTTTGATGAACCACACCTGTTGCGGCTTCTGCGGTGCTTCCCATAGGATGTCCTTCCCGGGGATCTTCGCTAGAATACGATTCACCAAGGTGGTGTGGGCGTGACCACTGGGGCGGTAGATACCTACCGTGCCGCTTTCACGCGCTTCGGCGATCACCTTCCAACTGCCGGCATCAAGCTCGGTGCGCATCATGCTCACCCATTTCGCGGGACTGATCAGGATGCCCGATTCCTTGGATCCCACTTCGCTCAGCACGCGGTATTCCTTCGCCAGATCGGTGATGTACTTGCACTTCTCCTTCGTTGGCATGTTGATGGAGCCATCGCTCACCTCAACCGTATCCAGTCCCAGGGAGGAGATCAATTTCTTGTAGTCTTTGTACTGGCCGCGGGCTACGAAGGCCTCGAACAAGGTGCCACCGAGGTATACCTTGATATCCGCCTTCTGATAGAACTGGATCTTCTTCTTCAGGTTCGGGGTCACGAACGAAGTGCCGAAACCGAGTTTCACCAGATCGATCAAGTGTCCACTGGCATCCACGAGGTCTTCTGCCTGCCGCATCGACAGACCTTTGTCCATGACCATGGTGATCCCATCCTCACGCGGTTTGGTGGTGCGTGCGGGTATGTGAGAGAGGGTGTAGTTCATTGTCTGCGGTAGAGCTCCAGTAGGTGGATCACCTGCGGTAGCTGTGCTGCTTCGGGGTAATGTTCCAGAAGCTGCGTATGGGAGGCATGGTCGTTCATCAAGGCATCTTCCAAGGTCACCAGCGCCTGTTGCATGTCGCCCATGCGAAGCAAGTAGCTAACCATGCGGTAGGCATAACGGCTCGTAAGCTTGATCACTTGGGAGCCTTCCTTCAGCTTGCGAGCAGCAAGATCGGGTCCTTTCATCTGGAGCAACAGGTCGGCGTGGTCCAACCAGCCATCCACATTGTCCGGTTCCAAGGTGTTCAACTTGGAGTAGGAGGCGAAGGCCTCTTCGTATTTACCAGCGCGTGCAAGTGAGTTGGCCAGGTAGAACCAGCCATCGCCATGGTCGGGAGCCAAGCGAATGGCGTGCTCCAGGTCTTTGATGGCTTCGGGCAGGCGGCCTTGCATGTCCTTCACCACGCCTCGTCCGATCCAAGCATCCACCCAGTTGGGGTCCAGCGCAATGGATTGATCGTAGTGGATCAGTGCTTGCTCGAACTGCTCCATCTTCTCGTAGCACTCGCCGATGTAGCTGAAGGTGATCGCTTGCGCACCATCGAAATTGATGGTCTCCTGGTAACAATCGATTGCCTCTTGGTAGCGACCCAGTACCAAGAGGTTGCGTGCCTTGCTGAAGTAGGCAGAGGTGAACCGCTCTTCGATCGCCAAGCAATAGTCCAGCGCGTCAATGCTTTCTTCCAAACGCTCCAAGCGCGCCAAGGCGTTCCCCAGATTGTACCAAGCCACGAACGCGTAGGGGTGGTTGTTGGTGAACTCGCGGAAGAAGGCCACCGATGCCTGGTGTGCGTCGGAGATGTCGAAGCAATAGGCCATTTCGTACAGCACCGCTTCGTTCTCCGGATTGATCTCCAAGGCGCGCTTCAAGCTATCCAGCGCTAGGTCGAACATCTCCAGGTTCTCATACTCGAAGGCAAGGTCCAGGTGGATGTCGTCCAACCCTTCTTCCGCCAAGTCCAAGGCCCGCTTGTAGTGTTCCACGGCGCGGCGGTGGTTACGCAGCTGACTATAGATACTGGCCTTGTGCAGGTGGACATCCTCATTGAAGGGTTCCATCTTGCCGATGGCGTCCAGCACTTCCAAAGCACGGTTCAAACGGCCGGAGTTCATCAACACATGGGCCTCGCTGAACATGAGGTCCAATGATCCCGGATGCTGGCGCTGGGCCAGTTCCAACACTTCCTTGGCACGGCGCGTATCGCTCTGTTCCAAATAGTGCTCTATGATGATCTCGAACTCCTCCACATCGAAGAAGTACGTGGTGCCGTTCTGGCGCATCGATTCGTAACGCTCCACACAGTCGTGGACCTGGTCGTTGCGCTCGGGATGGGGTAGGTGGCTTTCGCTCATAGGGTACGACCCGCTTTCGCGGGAAGGTGCGCCCTGGTGGTGGCGCCTTTCCGTACAAAAATAGGCAAGCAGGCTTCGGTGCGGTGTTTCCGGCCGGTGGTTATGAACAGCCCCGGGTGGATGCCACTGCACTTAACCGCCCTGTTATCCAGATGGTCCCGGTAGTTTTGCCACACTCCGAACTGTTCAAACAAGGTTAGAGAAGATGACGTTGATCCGCTCCATTTCCGGCATCCGTGGTACTATCGGTGGTTCGCCCGGCGAAGGTCTTACCCCGTTGGATGCCGTGCGCTACACGGCGGCCTTCGGTACCATGATCAAGCAGCGCGCTGGTAACGGCCCGCTTCGTATTGTGCTTGGTCGCGATGCACGTATCAGTGGACCCATGGTGCGTGATCTTGTGGTTGGCACCCTGTGCGGTCTGGGTTTCGAGGTGATCGACCTCGGCCTAGCGACCACACCCACCGTTGAACTGGCCGTGCCCGGTGAAAATGCCAGCGGCGGCATCATCCTTACCGCCAGCCACAACCCCGGTCAATGGAACGCGCTCAAGCTGCTTAACGAACGCGGTGAGTTCATTTCTGCGGAAGATGGCGGCGAAGTGCTGCGCATCGCTGAAGCCGATCAGTTCGATTTCGCCCCGGTTGAAGCGCTCGGTACCGTGCGCGAAGGCAGCGGCTGGACCCGCAAGCACATCGATGCCATCCTCGCCCTCGACCTCGTGGATGTGAAGGCGATCAAACAGAAGCGCTTCCGTGTGGTGGTGGATGCTGTGAACTCTGTGGGCGGAACCGTGGTACCTGCGCTGTTGACCGCGCTTGGCGTGTTGGAGGTGATCGAGATCCATTGCACACCCAACGGCAAGTTCCCACACAACCCCGAACCGCTTCCCGAACACCTGAAAGACCTGTGCGATACAGTGGTGAAGCACGAAGCGCATTTCGGTATCGCTGTGGATCCCGATGTGGATCGGTTGGCGCTGGTATGTGAAGATGGTTCGCTCTTCGGTGAAGAATATACCCTGGTGGCCTGCGCCGATCATGTGCTCGCGCATCGCCCTGGTGATACGGTGAGCAACCTCAGCAGCACGCGCGCGCTGAACGATATCGCCGAACGCCATGGCCGGAAACGCCATGCCAGCGCGGTGGGCGAAGTGAACGTGGTCACCCTGATGAAGGAGGTGAATGCGCCCATCGGTGGGGAAGGGAATGGTGGAGTGATCGTGAGTGAATTGCACTATGGCCGCGATGCACTGGCCGGTATAGCACTCTTCCTTACCCTTTTGGCCAAGAGCGGGAAGTCGTGCTTGGAACTGCGGAAGAGCTACCCCGATTACTTCATCAGTAAGAACAAGATCGAGCTGCAGCCCGGCATGGATGTGCAAGCGCTCGTGGATGCTATGCAGGAGAAGTACCGCTCGGAGCCGAACAGCACGGTAGACGGTCTGCGCATCGAATTCGGCAATACGTGGGTACACTTGCGCCGTAGCAATACGGAACCCATCATCCGTGTATACGCCGAAGCGCCTACCATGGCACAGGCCGATGAACTGGCGCACAGGATCCTGAGCGAACTGAAGGAGTTGGCCGGTGGGGTTAAGGCGTCCTAGTATTTTTGCGGTCCGGTGAAGATGTTTGGTCGTTGGTGGCAGTTATCCGAGCTGCTACCTGACAACCGACAACTATGAACTCGATCCCCTCATGACCAAAGTCTATTTCGACAACGCCGCCACCACACCCATGGCCCCCGAAGTGTTCGAGGCCATGCTGCCTTACATGCGCGAGCACTTCGGCAATCCGTCGGCCATCCACGCCTTCGGTCGCAAGACACGCGCTGCTGTGGAGCAGGCCCGTCGCCAGGTGGCCGCACTGTTGAACTGCTCGCCGGGCGAGATCATCTTCACCAGCGGAGGCACCGAAGCGGATAATATGGTGTTGAATGGTGCCGTACGTGATCTTGGGGTGAAGCACATCATCACCAGCCGAATCGAACACCATGCCGTGGAGTATACCGCAGAGCACTTGGGCAAGCAGGGTGGGGCACAGGTGCATTGGGTGCGCCTAGAGGCCGATGGTAAACCAGAATTAGCACATTTGGAAGAACTGCTAAGCGCTACGAAAGGCCAGGGCGTGCTCGTTTCGCTGATGCATGCCAACAACGAGATCGGCACCCGCATCGATCTGGAGGCCATCGGTTCGCTTTGTCGGAAGTACGGCGCGCTTTTCCACAGCGATACCGTGCAGACCATGGGGCATTACCGCTTCGACCTGGAGAGGCTGCCGGTGGACTTCATCACCTGCGCGGCACACAAATTCCATGGTCCTAAAGGCATCGGGTTCTTGTACATGCGCAGTGGTGCAGGGCTGAAACCCATGATCATCGGCGGTTCCCAAGAACGCAACATGCGCGCGGGCACCGAGAACATCTACGGCATCGTTGGTTTGGCCAAGGCGATGGAACTGGCCTATACCGATCTGGAAGAGCACCAACACCACGTGCAGGGCTTGAAGGACCTGATGAAGCAACGCTTGTCGGAAGAACTACCGGGCATTGGCTTCAATGGCGATGCAAGCAGTGAAGCACTTTACACCGTGCTCAGCGTGCGTTTCCCCGATGATGGCAAGAGCGAGATGCTCATCTATAATCTCGATATCGAGGGCATCGCGTGCAGCGGCGGCAGTGCGTGTAGTAGCGGTAGCAACAAAGGCAGCCACGTGCTCGGAGCGTTATATCCCGAACGACCTGGTGCCAACATCCGTTTCTCCTTCTGCCGGTATAGCACCGCTGAGGAAGTGGAGCATGTGGTAGGGGTGTTGAAGCGGGTGTTCCAGTTGGCGACCGTGTAGGGGG
>JAEYWT010000245.1 GCA_023428865.1 Bacteroidota bacterium
ACCTCGACCAGGTCATTCTCGACCTAAGCAGTTCCTTGATGGTAACGAGCGTAGAGCACGCCGGAACAGCCATCGACTTCGCACACAACGACCATACGCTCACGATCACGCTGCCAACACCACTTCTGGCCGGCACCCTCGATTCGCTCACCATCCACTATGGCGGTGAACCAGGCACCTCAGGCTTCGGGTCGTTCGTACAGTCAACCCATGCGGGTAGCCCCATCATCTGGACGCTTTCGGAGCCGTACGGCGCCTTGGACTGGTGGCCCTGCAAACAAGACCTGAACGACAAGGCCGATTCGTTGGATGTATTCGTGACCGTTCCTGCCGGACAACGTGTGGCGAGCAACGGCGTGCTGGTGGCAGAAACCGACCTCGGCAACAGCACCGAGCGCCATCACTGGCGGCATAGGCATGCGATCAACTACTACCTCGTGGCCTTCGCTGTAACGAACTATGAACGGTTCACCTTGGAAGCGCCCTTGGAGAACAGCGTCGTATCGGTACACAACTACGTATTCCCCGAAGGGATCAGTGCTGCGCAGGCCGGGGCACCCGATGTGGTGGCGCAAATGCAGCTCTTCAGCCAGCTCTTCGGGGAATATCCGTTCGCGGATGAGCAATATGGCCATGCACACTTCGGCTGGGGCGGTGGTATGGAGCACCAGACCATGAGCTTCATGGGCAACTTCAACTACGAATTGATCGCACACGAACTGGCACACCAGTGGTTCGGCGATATGGTGACCTGTGCCAGTTGGGAAGACCTCTGGCTGAACGAAGGATTCGCCACCTACCTCAGCGGCCTCTGTTACGAGCACCTCGCACCGCAGTATTGGCTGCCCTTCAAGCGCTCATGGCGCAACCTGATCACCTCACAACCGGGCGGCAGCGTATTGGTCACGGACACCCTCTCCATGTCCCGGCTGTTCAGCAGCAGGCTCACCTATGCCAAGGGCGCCTACCTCGTACACATGCTGCGGTGGATGTGTGGTGATGAAGCCTTCTACCAAGGGATCCACAACTACCTCAACGACCCTGATATCCGCCACGGCTCAGCCTACACCGCACAATTGGTGGATCATTTGGAGCAGGCCAGTGGCATTGACCTGAGCACCTTCATGCAGAACTGGTACGTAGGCCAAGGCTTTCCAACGTACATCCTCAACTGGGCGCAGGAAGGCAATGGGCCGGTGAGCGTTCAACTGGACCAAAGCACGTCCCATGCGAGCGTGCCCTTCTATGCGATGCCTGTTCCCATCAAGCTGAAGAACGCCGAACAGGACACCACCATCATACTGGATCATGGCTTCAGCGGGCAGCTCTTCACGGTGGACATTCCCTTCCACGCCGACAGCGTGTTGCTCGACCCCGACCTGTGGATCCTCAGTGGCCAGAATATGGTGCTGCAAGTACCAGCTGCAGCCTTCGCCACGGATCGCTTGTTGCTCTATCCCTCGCCCGTTGAAACCGTGGCCTACATCCATGTGGGCACCGGTATGGTTGGGCCTGTTCACCTGGAGCTGGTGGATGCCACCGGCCGCGTGGTACAACGCACTGTACAGCCCGTCATGGACCAACGCATCACCTTCGATGTACAAGGGTTGACACCAGGCCCATACATCGCCCATCTGCGCTACGGTGACCGCCGTGCGAGCCAGCGCTTTGTGAAGATGTGATCAGCGCGCGAGCATACGCTCCACGTACTTGCCCAGCACATCGAACTCGATGTTCACCTGCTTGCTCGGTGTGAGGGAGTGGAAGGTGGTATGCTCGAACGTATAGGGGATGATCGCCACGCTGAACGAATGCTCGTCGAGGCTGGCGACCGTGAGGCTCACCCCGTTGATGCACACACTTCCCTTTTCCACCAGTAGGTGGCGCTGCGCCGGTAGCTCGAACGTGAATACCCATGATCCGTTCTCATCGCGCACATCGGTGCAGCGCACCGTTGTGTCGACATGCCCTTGTACCATGTGGCCATCGAGGCGGTCACCGATGCGCAGACAGCGCTCCAGGTTCACCTTCGTGCCTTGTGCCCACGCTATCAGGTTGGTGCGTTCCAAGGTCTCCTTCACAGCCGTAACGTCGTAGCGTGCCCCGTGAAGCTTCACCACGGTAAGGCACACGCCTTCATGCGAAAGGCTCTGGTCGATCTTGAGTTCCGACGCCATGGCAGCCTCTAGCGTGAAGGTGCGGTTACTGCCTTCCTCACGCACGGCGACCACCTCGCCCATGGCTTCAACGATCCCGGTGAACATCAATTCACGTTGCCTTGCACACCGCTGCCTTGGATGTGTACATAACCCTTCAGTTCCACTGGCTCATCACCCGCTAAGCGCTTGAAAGTGACTTGGCACACGTAGTAGTACACGCCATCGGGCAGCGGACTGTTGCTGTCCAAGTAGGTGCCTTTCCAGTCAATGTCGGGATCGTTCGTGGTGAACACCACCTTGCCCCAGCGGTTGAAGATCTGTAGGTCTATCAGCTCCACTCCGCGGTACGGGAATGGGCCGAACAGATCATTGCGTCCATCGCCGTTGGGGGTGAAGATGTTCGGCAAGGTGTACTCCGGGCAATTGTCGCCACACACGGCTTGCACGAACGCACTTTCATTGCCCACGGTGTCGATGGCCGTTACCTGATAACAACCCGCCACCGAGCTACCATTCACGTGTGTGAAGGTCGTGTTCTCGGCACCGTAGATGGTAGCGATCAATTGGAAGGCACCACCGATGCTGTCCGTGAAGTAGACGCGGTACTGCTCGGTATCATCGGCGCAACTCGCGTTCGGGTTGTTCCAGCTCAAGGTGTTCAGCGGGCGCTCGCAGTCGTTCTCGATAACCACCGTGGGTGCACAGGGCGGTGTACGATCCACCGGAATACCACACACCTCCTGGCTCCAGTTCAACAACGGGGAAACAATGGACACATCGCTGTACGCTCCGGTGCTGATCACCAGGTAACAATACTCCTGGCCATTCACCAGACCAGTATCAACATAACTGCTGGTGGTACTGGTGCCGATGGATTGCCATACACCACCATTGTCGCGGAACACTTCGTAGGATGTGTTCGTCCACGGCGTATTCAGGTTCCACGAAATGGTCAATTGTTCATCATTCGGTTCCGTGCTGATGAAGACCGATGACGCTACACTACTGGAGCCGATCACCTCGGGTGGGGTCTGATCCGCACGCCCCACCAGCTCCACACGATAGACGTAAGCCTGCGAGCGCGTGTCCAGCCCGGTTGCGATGAACGACGTATCCGGATGTGCCAGGAACGGATGATTCGGGCTGGTCCAGATCAATTGGTTCGCCGTGGTGAAGCCGGTTCCACGGTACAGGTTGAAGCGGTAGGGACCCGGACGGGCGATGGTGTCCAGGTCGTAGGCGTTGCTCCACTCCACGGTATCCACACCTTGCGTCACATCGGTCACTCCCACGCTCACCTTGGTGATCACCGGCACTTGCCGATCCAGGATGGCACAGAATTCCACGCTAGCATAACTCTCCGCACCATCAGGGAAGACGGCCACGATCATGTAGCAGTATTGGTTGCCGATCACCAGCTCGTCGTTGTCCGTAAAGCTGGTATTGCCCACGCCCTCGTTGGTGCCGATCTGCACATAACCGGTATAGGCGGGCACACCCAGTTCGCAATGATCGGGGGTGTAGCCATATTGCCCGCTGCGTCGGTAGATGAAGTAGCGCACTGCGTTGCTACAAGGACTCTGGTCCCATTGCAGCTCGATGGTATTCCCTATCGGCGTGGCCACCGGGTTCTGAGGTGCTGGACCCACCACCTTGATGTTCATGGTCTCGTAGGCCTGTAACTGCACGGGCTGGCCATTGTCCGTGGCATTGAACACCACCAGGTAAGGTTGTGTCCGAACATGCGCACAAACGGTGTTCCAGTTGAAGACCCCGTTCACCGGATTACCAACGGAGGGCTCTATGAAACTCGCCGGCGACGTACCCAAGGTGAAGGGTTGGCCCAGCGCTTCCAGTTGAACGTTCTGGAAGCTGTTGGGGTCCGAAGCCTGCACGTTGAAGTTGAGCAAGGTACCTGCCACCACACAGGTATCGTTCTTGTTGCTGATCTGTGGGGGTTGGTTGTTGCACGGCACCACGGTGATCTGCATATCGCGCATCACATAACCCACTTCATACCATGTTCCGTTGCGTCTGCGCCATTCACGCACGATGAAAGCGATGTTGTACTCCCCGGCCAAGGGTGGCGATATCCAGGTGATGGTACCGGTGATCGGGTCAATGGAATAGTTTGGACTGGGGTATGAATAGCCCGGAATAGGCTGTCCGAACCGGCCTAAGCAGATGGCGGGCTCGAAGGATAGACTGTCCCCATCGGGGTCGAAGGCCACGGAATTATGCACCCACGGCTGGTTCAGACACGCATCCTGGATCGGTGAGTTGAGGAAGCGTGCCGAGCAATTGTTGCCGGTGATCGGCGAGATCCGCAGCAGGGTCTGAACACTGAATGACTGAGCTATCGAGTTCGGCACATTGATCACCCCGCCATTGCGGTTCTGGTCGTCGATCTGGATCAGGAATTGGCCTGCTCCGCTGTACACATGCCTGGTCACATACTCACTGCGGCGTAGGTCCTGCAACGGAAAATCCTGCGTATCGGTGCGTGCGATCGTATCCCAGATCGGCGAGTCGCCGTAATTGATCTCCAGCTCTGGTCGGTCTGCCGGTGCGCTCAACTTCGTGTGTGTGATCACCGTGATCTCGTATTCCAGCCCGCCCACATGGCACACGATGATCTCCCCTGCACGGTTGTGCGTGGCGAACAGCCATGAACCGCAGAGCAAGCCCAGCAGGAAAAGGAGGGTCCGAAGTCTCAGCATCTGTAGACCGTACAAAGTACGGCATTCCTTGCGGGGCCAACGTTGCCGTAACGTGGTGAATTGCGCACGTTCCCCGGTTCTGCTTGCGGAAAGGCGATCAACCCGGGCGCTACCCGTGGACGGCTATCTTCGGCCCTTCCATTCACCCTGCGATGATCACCCTCCAGAAGAGCACTCGCCCCGCCGCCGCCCGGGATTCCCTCATCATCCTCAGCGACATCGGCCAGCTCCGCCACCTGGACCTGGAGCGCGGCGACCGCCAATACCTCACCGAACAGCTCCAGGCCGACCCTCAGTTGGCAGCCTGCGACGTCAGCGGCCGCATCGTGTTGGTGCATCTGGTGAAGGAGGCCGACAGCACCGTGCAACTGGAGAAAGCACGCCGCGCTGGCGATGCCATGATCGCCCGCCTCAACGCCGCCAAGCGCACCGAGGCCCAATTGATCAGCCTACAGGACGAAGGCGCGCTCACCCTGGCGCTTGCCGAAGGAGCCGCTTTGGGCAACTACGCCTTCCGCAAGTACAAGAGCGATGAGAAAGGCGCGCCCACCATGGAAAAGCTCTACATCGTGGCCACGGAAGTGAGCACCAAGGAGGTGGAAGAGCTCGAAGACATCGTAGAAGCCACCTATACCGCCCGCGACCTGGTGAACGAACCCGTGAGCTTCTTGAACGCCGTACAGCTGGGCGCCGAGATCCGCACCCTGGCCAAAAGCACCGGCTTCAAGGTGGAGGTGATGGAGAAAGCCCGCATCGAAGCCCTAGGCATGGGCGGTCTCCTCGCCGTGAACAAAGGCAGTTTGGACCCACCCACCTTCAGCGTATTGGAATGGAAGCCGAAGAACGCCGTGAACAAGAAGCCGCTGGTCTTGGTGGGCAAAGGCGTGGTGTACGACACCGGAGGCCTTAGCCTGAAGCCCACGCCCAACAGCATGGACCAGATGAAGTGCGACATGGCCGGAGCGGCCGCCGTAGCCTGCGCCATTGCCTTGGTGGCCAAACAGGAACTGCCCGTACATGTCATCGGCCTCATCCCCGCCACGGACAATCGCCCCGGCGGCAACGCGTATGCACCGGGTGACGTCATCCGCATGCACAGTGGTCTCACTGTGGAAGTCCTGAACACCGACGCCGAAGGCCGACTCATCCTGGCCGACGCCCTCAGCTATGGCGAGCGCTACAAGCCGGAGCTTGTCATGAGTATCGCCACCTTGACCGGTGCTGCCATGCGCGCCATCGGCACCTATGGCACAGCCGTTATGGGCACCGCCACCGACAGCGACTTCCAGCAGCTCGAAGCCGCGGGCAACACCGTGTTCGAGCGCACCGCCCGCCTGCCCTTCTGGGACGAATACGGCGAAGAGATCATCAGCGATGTGGCCGACATCAAGAACCTCGGCAGCGACCTCGCCGGCGCGCAAACGGCGGGTAAATTCCTGGCGCGTTTCACCACGCACCCCTACATCCACCTGGACATTGCCGGCCCCGCCTTCCTTACGCGCAAAGACGGTTACCGCACCAAGGGCGGCACCGGCGTAGGTGTGCGCCTCTTCTACGAATTCATCAAACAACGCGCGGCAGCGCGTTAGGGGCGCGAATTTTCGCGCCCGCCTTATCCCATGAGCGATCAACGCAATCCCCTCCGCATCGGCATCACCTGCGGCGACCTCAACGGCATCGGCATCGAAGTGGTGCTGAAATGCTTCGAGGATGCCCGCATGCATACGGACATCACCCCCATCCTCTACGCCAACGCGCATACGGTAAGCCACCATCGCAAGGCGTTGAAGCTGGACGAGGTGCAGTTCCAGCGCGTGAACGACGCCCGCGATGCCGTGGCCCGCAAATTCAACGTGGTGAACGTGTGGGAGGAGGATGTGGCCATCGAATTCGGCAAACCCTCGGGCCAGCAGGCCAGCTACGCCATCAAGAGCCTCGAGGCGGCGGCACAAGACCTTTCCAGCGCCAAGATCGATGTGCTGGTGACAGCCCCGATCGACAAGCACGCCATGCAACAGGCAGGGTTCGCCTATCCTGGCCACACCGAATACCTGCAACACCTCGCGGGCGGCGATGGCGAAGTGCTTATGCTGCTCGTGGCCGATGGCCTGCGGGTGGGAACGGTCACCGGACACATCCCGATCAAGGACGTGGCGAACGCCATTACCACGGACAAAATCATCGCCAAAGCCCGCCTCTTACACCAGAGCCTCCTCCGCGACTTCGGCATCGTATCGCCACGGATCGCCATCCTCGGCCTCAACCCGCACGCCGGTGATGGCGGCGCCCTCGGCAGCGAGGACAAGGAGCGCATCGCCCCAGCGGTGCGCCGCTTGAACGACGAGGGCATCACCGCCATGGGACCCTATGCCGCCGATGGTTTCTTCGGCAACGGCAGCTACAAACACTTCGACGGTGTGCTGGCCATGTACCACGACCAAGGCCTCGCCCCCTTCAAGGCCCTCAGCTTCGGCAACGGTGTCAACTTCACGGCTGGCCTACCCATCGTGCGCACGAGCCCCGACCATGGCACCGGCCTGGACATCGCCGGGCAAGGCGTGGCCAACGAAGCCAGCTTCCGTGCTGCTGTTTGGATGGCCTGCGACATCCACCGCAACCGCGAGGTGTACAAGACCATCGGGGCCAACCCACTGCAGCCGCAGAAACGGGAGAAGGAAAGGAAGGAGGGGTAGTTGCATCGAACCAGAGCGCGTTGAACTCACCTGCTGGGGGCAGCAAGGAGATGAGCTATCTTCACTGCTTATGGAGCAGAGCCTGCTTTTCCTGTTGGTGACAGACAAGGATCGCAGGGTCCCTTCGTTCCTCAGGAGACCCTGCTGCGGTCTAATTTATTGAGCCCCATGTCTGATCGTCTATTTTGTCTGCTCATACCCCACCTTCTGATACCGCAGGGTCAGGGCCAGAGTGGATTGAAGGGCATCCAGAATGCCTTGAATCGTGAGCATCGAATATTCGATAGACAGATTGATTGGCGTTTGATTCGCCGTACTTGTCCGCACGACAAGTACTGGGTCCTGCACCTTCCTTCGCTCCATTTGTACCACCCGATCGAACAAAGAGAATTCATCTCAGGCCAATTCGAATCGAACCTATATGCTACCCGTTTTCCTAAGCGATTCCTTAAACGCCGACCGCTATTGGTGACGTCGCTCATATTTGACTTCAACAATAAGGTTATCGGCGCATGGGAGTTCGGGATGACCACTCCTGGCT
>JAEYWT010000366.1 GCA_023428865.1 Bacteroidota bacterium
TGGAAGCGTTCACAGCCTCCACACCCTTTACACCAGGCGCTGGCTTCCCAGCCAAACTGGCCGCATATTGCGCATTGGCGCCGACCACTTTATCCTGGAACAACCAGAACATCTGGTTCTTGGGATCGTGCGTACATAAGGCGGTGAAGCAGTACACCACGTCATCGGCTACCACCTTACGGCCCTGACCATCGGCGAAGCATGTATCGTCGTGGAAACGAATCCCAGGGTGTAGGTTGAAGGTGTACACGGTCTGGCTTTCATCCACCGTCCACGAGTCGGCCAAGGCTGGTTTTATGGAAAGATCGGTCTGGTCGAATCGCACCAGTCCTTCGAACACCTGGGCTGCAATGCGATGCTCTGCAGAGCGCGTAAGGCTGAGCGGGAATAGGCTTCCTAGGTCCGCGCTTTCGTTGGTACTGAAGACCCCGCCGTAGAATTTACCGCCTTCTGCTTGACGTACGCGCGCCTGTTCTGGCGAGGAACAGGCAGCAAAGACCAGTACAAGCCATACAAGAATAGTGCGCATCGCGGGGCGAGGGTGTCCGGCCAAATGTATCCGAGGTGGTCAATTGGAAGGCCCCATCCGCACTATCCGCATCAACAGGCCGTTGGTGATAGGCTGCCCATGGAACCCCGCTGGGGTACTTTTCGCTCCCCGAATGCCACGCGCCGGATCCGTACAGCCTAATGCGCAACAGCCGAACCAGGCCAGTGCCCGGTTGGCATTCCGTAGCCTGCTATTCATCCTCAGCTTGTGCGTGGGCGTTCCGCTGTGGGCTCAAGAACCCTCCAATCTCCGCATCCGCTACATCACCATGGCTCCCGACAGTCTCCTGTTGGACTCCATGAGCATCGTGCCCGGCAGTCTCCACATTTTCGCCAATGGGCTTCCGGTAAGCGCCAATGCCTTTTCCCTTGACCCCTACCGCGCGGTACTCACCTGGCATATGCCACCGGATGCGGATAGCCTGCTGCTACGGTACCGAACACTACCGATCGCCTTCGGCAGGGTACACCTGAACAAAGACCCCGACCGGCTTACCACCCTGGCGGCGGACCGCAAAGATCCCTTCCGCTACGAACCACCGAAACTGAACAGTGACCTGCTCGGCTCGCGTGGGCTGAACAAGAGCGGGAGCATTTCGCGCGGTGTGCTCTTCGGCAACAACCAGGACCTTGCCGTGAACTCCACCTTGAACCTGGAACTGAGCGGCCAACTAACGGATCGCATACAGGTGCTAGCCAGCATAACGGACAACAACATACCGATACAAGCTGGTGGCAATACGCTGGAGCTACAGGATTTCGACCAGGTCTTCATCAAGCTCTTCGAAGGTGATGATCAACAAGGGTGGTCATTGATCGCCGGTGACTTCGTGCTACAACGGCCCAAAAGCCACTTCCTCACCTACCTGAAGAAGACCAAAGGACTAAGCTTCGATACGCCGTTGGAATATGGCGACAAGGTGAAGGCGCGCGCAGGCGCCAGTGTGGCCATCAGCAAGGGAAAGTTCGCGCGCAATGTGATACAAGGTATTGAAGGAGTTCAAGGGCCATACAGGTTGCGAGGTACGGAGACCGGATCGATCATCATCGTGCTTTCGGGAACCGAGCGCGTGTTCATCGATGGGCAGCTCCTCACGCGCGGCCAGGAGAATGATTATGTGATCGACTACAATACGGCCGAAGTCACCTTCACCGCAAAACGATTGATCACCAAAGACCGGCGGATCACCGTGGAATTCCAGTACTCGGACAAGAACTATGCACGCTCGTTGGTGCGCTTGGACCACACGGTGAATTGGGCGAAGAACACCCTTCGCTTCAACCTGTATAGTGAGCAGGACCACCGCAACCAACCGCTTCAACAACAACTGAGCGATGCCGAACGAGCTGTGTTGCGCGAAGCTGGCGATGATCCGTTCGCCGCTACAGTGCCTGGTGTGGACAGCACCGGTTTCGCTACCGACCAAGTGCTCTACTTCAGGAAGGACTCCTTGGGCTACTCCCCCATCTATGTCTACAATACGCACCCAGATTCGGCTCTCTGGCGCGTGACCTTCACCCAAACCGGTACGGGTACTGCGGATTATGTGCAACAGGAATTCACCCCTAACGGCCGCGTGTTCCGTTGGGTAGCACCCGATACCGTGAATGGCGCGATCGTGCGCCGTGGCGACCATGCCCCGGTGCGCGTACTGATCGCACCGCGCGCGCAACAATTGGTGACCATCGGTTTCGACCACGTGCCCAACGCGCGCACCAAAGCCACGGTGGAACTGGCCTACAGCAACGAGGACCGCAACACCTTCAGTGAGCTGAGCGATGCTGACGACCAAGGCTATGGCCTTATGGCGCGTGCTGAACATGCGATCAGATTAAGCCAGAGCGATAGCACCCTGCACCTCGTAGTAGGCGCAGAGACCGAAGCCGTTTCCCGGGACTTCCGCTTCGTGGAACGCTACCGAGCTGTGGAATTCGACCGCAACTGGAACGTACTGGGGCTTCCTTTGGTCGGTGATCAATTGATCGCTGCATCGAACGTTCGGCTGCGTAGCAAAGGGCTGGGCACATTCGGTTATGGCCTGGGCACGTTCCATGTACGCGACGCCTACCGTGGTGTGAAACAGGAAGTGCTCAGCGATATCCACACGCGCGGTACCGACATTGTAGGAACCGGCAGCTGGCTCACCACCTCCAATGCCCGCAACTCCGATTTCCTGCGGCACAAAGCCCTAGCTCAACATCGGTTCAAAGCCTTTACCGTGGGGTACAAGGATGAACACGAGCGTAACCTATTCCATCCACCGGGATCCGATGCGTTGAGCGCCGGCAGCTATCAATTCCATGAGTGGGAAGCCTTCGTACAAAGCCCCGACACCTTCAAGAACAAATGGCGTATCGCCGGTGGGCAACGCTGGGATCGCACGTTGCGTGACAGCACCTTGCGGGAAAGTGCGCGCGCCACGAGCTACAGTATCGGTATGGAACTGGCACGCAACCCACGCAAGAAACTGGCCACCACCTTCACCTACCGGCGACTGGATATTCCGGACAGCACCTTGACCACACAACGGCCAGAGAACACCTATTTGGCACGGATAGACCATGACCTTACCGCGCTGAAAGGCGCTGCCGTACTGGATGTCTTCTATGAATTGGGCTCGGGGCTGGAGCAGCGCCGCGAATACATCTACCTGAGCGTGCCTGCCGGACAGGGACTCTACATCTGGAACGATTACAACGGCAACGGGACCAAGGAGCTGAACGAATTCGAGCTGGCCAACTTCAGCTATGAAGCGGACCATATCCGTGTGTTCGTGCCAAGCACGGATTACGTGCGCAGCTTCAGCAACCAGTTCAGTAGCTCGTTGGACCTGCGGCCTGCCGTGCTCTGGGCCGATGCGAAAGGCTTCAAGCGCTTCCTGGGGAAGTTCTCCGACCTGGCTTCGCTCCGCATCGATCGCAAGACCGCAGCATCGGATGTAGCCCAAGCGTTGAACCCTTTCGTGGATGAAGTGGCGGATACCAATCTGACGAGCTATGCATCTTCCATCCGCAACACCTTCTTCTATGATCGTACCAGTCGCAAATGGAGTGTGGACCACACCTTGCAGCGCGACCTGAGCCGCAGCCTGCTGGTGAACGGTTTCGAATCGCGCTCGCGCACCTTCGATACTTTCCGCGTACGATGGAACACCACCCGCCATTGGACGGCAGACATCGAAGCGGAGCGCGGCCAAGTGGCGAATGGATCCGACCTGCTCACAGGCCGCACCTATCGCGTGGACCAGGAGGGTTTGAAACCCCGCGTGACCTGGCAACCGAACACTTCACTACGCGCGATCGTCTCCTTCAAATACACCGATAAACAGAACCTCCCCGAGTTCGGTGGTGAACGTGCTTTGATCGAAGATTTCGGCGCGGAGTTCCGCTACAACACCGCCGGCAAAGGCAGCATTCTGGTAACCGCCAACCGCGTGGCCATCCGATATGATGGCGAGGTGAACTCACCGATCGGGAACGAATTGCTTTCTGGACTGAAACCCGGCACCAACCTCACTTGGAGCGTGGGTATACAACGCAACCTGAGCAACAACTTGCAAGTGGACCTCACCTACAACGGCCGTCGATCCGAAGGGGTGCCCATGGTACACGTTGGTGGCGCGCAGGTGAGAGCCTTCTTCTGATGATCCAGCGTTATGCCAAACAGGTCTATACCATAGTCTGTATCTCCTTAATAGGCCGACCTTCCTCCCTCAACGAAGAAGCCCCGGCTTTCCGCCAGGGCTTCAACAACATGTATCGTTGCGGACCTTACTTCAAGGTGAACTTCGACTCGGACACCTTGGCGCCCGCTTCGTAGATCTCCACGATGTACTGGCCCGTGCGCATTTCGCCGGTTCCGTTCCAGAAGATGCAGGCATCCACCGGTTGGTTCTGGTAGTTCACTTCACGCTTGGCGCTGAACTCACCTTCAACACCATTGAACTTGAAACGATTATTGGGGTCAGCAGCCGGAAGCACGGAACCATCGGGGCTGATCACACGCATGTACAAGGTCTTGTTGCCTGCATCGGTCACCGAATTCTGACCCAGGGTGAAGCAGCTCTTCACCATTTCGGCCTTCTTGGCCCGGTCAGTATCCACTTGTTTGCCGTTATTGCGCATGAACAAGGCACCAGCCGTCATGGAGGTGGTGTGCAGCACGGCACCTTTGGCGATCTTGCCTTCGAGCGCGGATTTCTCGGTGCTAAGTGCCTCTTTCTGGCCTTTCACTTCACCGAGTTCCTGGGTAAGCCCTACGTTCTGCGCGGTCAGTGCTTGGTTGGCCTGGTTCAGCGAATCGATCGTGACCACATAGCCCTTCATGATCTTGCGCAGGGTCTCGGCTTCCTTCTTGGCTTTCGACAGGTCGTAGTTGCCACGCTTAACCTGATCCAGCAGGCCATTGATACGTTCGCGTTGCGCCTCCATCTCTACGGTGAGCTGGTCGTTATCCGTCTTCAGCGTATCGTACGAGGCCAGCATGTTCTCCAACATCATGGTCACATTCTCCTTCTCACTGGTAACGGCGGCCACCTGTTGCTGGGTCTGGTCCACTTCTTTTCCGCGCTGCATCAGCAGCCAGAACATGACCACGTTGCTAAGCAGGAGCAAGACCACGAGAACGAGCAAGCCGGTGCTTGAGCGGTTCTTGGTTTCTGGGGAGTTTCCGGTATTCTGTTCCATGGGGGGTATCTGCAGGATAGGTGCGCTAAATTACCGCCACCTACATGGGTCCATTTAACAGAACGTACCGCTTATCAACAAAGTATTGAACCCGCCGAAAGCCCCCTTGTACCGAGCCATCTACCAGCTTGGTGGCCTTTTCATCCCACGCCGATGCGGTGGATGCGACCAAAGCCTGCGCCAGTTCGAAGGCTCCCTATGTACCCCCTGCCTCAACGACTTACCAAGAACGCGGTTCCACGACGACCCGCGAAACCGGGTGGAGGAGCTGTTCCGTGGCAAGGTGCAACTCGAAGCCGCAAGCGCTTTCCTGCACTTCAATCCCACAGGGATGGTGCAACGGATGCTGCACCGGATCAAATACCACCACGACGAGCAACTGGGCCTTGAACTCGGACGCCTCATGGCCGAAGACCTGCGCACCAGCGCCCGTTTCAACTCGGTAGACCTCTTCCTGCCCGTTCCCTTGCACCCACGGAAAGAACATACCCGTGGCTATAACCAGTGCCAAGTGCTGGTGGACGGCATGCGCGAAGTTTGGCCCTTGGAGAGCATCGGGAAGGGGCTGGTACGTGTGGTGCGCACACCCTCGCAGACCAAGCGCAACCGCCTGGACCGCTGGTTGAACGTGAAAGAAGCCTTCCACCTGCCCGATCCGGAGAAACTGCGTGGGCGCCACGTCCTCGTTGTAGACGATGTAGTGACCACCGGCGCCACCTTGGAAGGTTGCATGAAGGCCCTTTCCACCGTGCCGGACATCCGCTTGAGCGTGTACACGGCAGCCTGTGCCTGAGCGGTGCATGCCACCCACCGGATACCTTTGCCGCCCGCATCATGCAAGACAAGCTAACCCTGCCGGAGACGAACGACCGCGTAACGCTCTTCACCGCGTTGCTGCCACAAGTGCGTGAGCTGCTTCGTGAAGAACGTGACCAAGTAGCTGCCTTGGCGAACGTGGCCGCAGCGTTACGACAGACCTTCGGTTGGCACTGGATCGGTTTCTACAGGGTAATGGGTGCCGAACTGGTACTAGGGCCCTTCCAAGGCCCGATCGCCTGCACGCGCATCGGTTTCGGCAAGGGCGTTTGTGGAACCGCATGGCAGGAAGAACGCACCATCATCGTACCCGATGTGGAGAAATTCCCGGGGCACATCGCCTGCAGCGCACAGACCCGGTCGGAGATCGTGGTGCCCATTCGCGATAGTGATGGCCGCATCGCTGCTGTGCTCGATATCGACAGCACCAAGGAGGCCGACTTCTCCGTGGTGGATGCACATGCACTGGAGCAGTTGTGCGAATTGCTCGAACCCTTGTTCTGATGTGGAAGGCGTTGATCCTAGGTGGCATGGCCGCGCTGTTGGGATCATGCGCCAGCGTGCAGAACATCACCGGTGGCGAACAGGATACCATCGCGCCGAAACTCGTGCGCGCACTGCCGCCGGATCGGAGCACGCACTTCAACGCGCGGGTGATCCAGCTCGACCTTGATGAACGCGTGCAATTGGAGCGGGTTCGGGAACGCCTATTGATATCACCACCACTGCAGCCTGCACCCGATGTTCGGCTCGCAGGACCGAAGACCGTGGAGATCAAATTTAATGGCCCGCTCGAACCCAACACCACCTATACATTCAACCTAGGTGAAAGCGTGAAAGACCTCACCGAAGGCAACATCGCGGCCGGACTCGTATATGTGGTAAGCACGGGCGATGCATTGGATAGCGCAGTGTTGGTCGGCTCCGTACATAACGCTTTCAGCGGAGCTGCGGAAAAGGACATGCTCGTTGGCCTATATGCGCCAGAGGATACGGCTGCGTTCCGTACAGGACGACCCGCATACATGACGCGCTCCAATGCTACCGGTGAATTCACCATCAGCAACCTGCCCCACGGCCGATACAGTGTCTTCGCGTTGCGCGACAAGAACGCCAATATGAAGTACGACCTCCCCAACGAAGAGGTCGCATTTCTGGACACGGCGATCACACTGGACCCAACGGACTCGAGTGGTGTTGCTGTTGCGTTGAGTTCTTTCCTGCCCGCCAGTCGCAAACAACAAGTGCGGTCCTACACGGTACTTGCCGATGGTGCATTGGAGGTGGTCTTCGCAAGGCCGGTAGAAGAGGTTGGTGTACGCGATATTGCCCGCGAAGGTGGTGTGCTTCGGTGGCAAGCTGAATACGGTTCGATGCGTGATACCGTTCTGTTCTGGCCTACGGATACCACATTGATCACCCAAGGACACTACGAGATAAGCACCGATGGCATGCCCTTGGACACGCTGCGATACAAGCCCACAAAGCGGATGCCCTTCAACACCGGGCTTTCTGCGAAGCTGGTCGAAACCGCCCAAGATGCGTTCATTCGCCTGAGATCCTCGCGTCCAATGACCGCTTTCGATACCACACGTATGACGTTGACGAGCGATAGCACGGTTGTTCCATACCGCACAACCCAACGCGATGGTCGCACACTGGACCTATCCTTCACTGGGCGCAGTGGTATGGTGCTGAAATTGCTGGCACTCCCCAAAACTGTTCGTGATAACTATGGCGGCTACAACGACACGTTGCACGCATCGCTCGGCACCGCTGCGGAACGAGCCACTGGGACATTGGAGGTGACCGTATCTGGTTTGGCAGCAGAGCGGTCATACCTGCTTCAGGTCCTGGATGGTCAGCAACGCGTGCAACAAATGGCCACCATAAGCACGGCTAAACCCAAGGCCGAGTGGACCGTGTTGCCACCCGGCGTCCGCACTCTACGGTTGGTACACGACAGGAATGGCAATGGCCGCTGGGATACCGGTGAATGGAGCCTGTTACAACAGCCGGAGACCACGTGGTACCACGCGGAAACCGTGAACGTGCGGGCAGCCTGGGATCTGAAGATCGAGTGGAAGCTCTCCGATCCTTAGTTATCATGTAGCCCCTCCTTGCAAGACCGGAACCTAACGGGGTTCCGAAGCGTAGAACGGTCGCTACCACCAATACTCTTAGGTGGACGTGATGACCTGTTCTGCCATACACACTCCGGGGACTGCGAGGCTGATGCGTTGGTGCATCATCCTCTTGGGGAGCCTGACCTTCCACACCTTGACGGCGCAAACCGGCGTTATGGTACCCACGCGTGGCACCCGGTTCTGGACCGGTTTCATGCAGAACGGTTTCGGTGCGCAAACACTGAAACTACAGATCCTTGGCCGTAACGCGACCACAGGCACGGTGAGCATTCCGCTCACGGGTTGGAGCACTTCATTCAGTGTACCGGCCAACGGTATCACCATCATCGATATCCCCACCTCCGCGGAGAATACCGGTTCTGGCACCGTTGCCTCGAAAGGCATTCTGATCCAGACAGCCGATAGCGTGAACGTATTACAGACCAGCTTGCAGAACTTCACCCACGAAGCATCGCAAGTTCTGCCAGAGGCCGCACTCGGTAACCACTACAGGGTGGATGCCTATCAAGGTCTACCGAACTTCAACAACCTACACAAAAGCGAATTCCTGGTGGTCGCCACGCAGGATGGCACCCAGGTCCGCATCACACCTTCGGTGAACGCTGCCGGTGGACAACTTGCTGGGGTGCCCTTCATCGTAAACCTCAACGCCGGACAGACCTACCAGCTGCAGGCTGCAACGGATGCCCTAGACCTTACGGGAACCGTGGTCGAAGCCACTCAGGCCAGCGGCGTGTGTAGGCCATTCGTGGTGATCGGTGGCTCCATGTGCGCCACGGTACCCGGTGCTTGCCAGGCCTGCGACATGATCTTCGAGCAATTGATCCCGACGGCGGCTTGGGGCACGCGGTACTACACCGCGCCGATCCTTGGTGTGAATACGAGCACCTATCGCGTAATGGCCGAAGTGAACGGCACCACCGTTTCGATCAATGGCGGTGCTCCCATCAACTTGAACGCCGGCCAGCGGCACGAAGTGAACGGTACAACAGCTCCGGTGTGCATCCAAGCGAACAACCCGGTCAGCGTTTCCCAACTGATGGAAGGCTACAGCTGCGCCGGCAATGGCGATCCTTCCCTCTGGTTGACCTCACCTGCAGAACGCCTTTCGACCAAAGCCTCGTGGCACACTTCGGGCTCCTCGTTGATCACACAGCACAGTGTGAGCGTGGTGGTACCACTGGCCTCTGTAGGCCAACTAACGCTGGATGGCGTGGTGGTACCACCAGCGCAGTTCCAATCCTATGCGGGCTGCGCTGATCGCAAGCACGTGAAACTTCCTGTAGCAGTTGGCCGACATGAACTGATCGCAGCGTCAGGCTTCCAAGCCTATGCCATCGGAACGGGTTATGGTGAGAGCTATTCCATGAGCATCCATGATATCGAGTCGATACCCGTGCAACAGGACTCTGTGGTCTGTGGTGGTGGAGCCATCACGCTGAACGCACCGGGACCACTCAATAACCCCACTTGGTCTGAGGCTTCCGCACCTTCCACAATCCTCGGTACCGGCCTCAGCTACACCTTCACACCCACACAGACCGGGAGCTACACTGTTACAGGCACACTGCCGTTGAGCGGCTGCCCGCGCAGCTTCACCTACCACGTGGGCATGCCACTTTCGATCCCTACCTGGCTTACGGCGAACAACGAGCCCGAGATCACTATTTGTCAATACGAATCGGTACAGCTCGCACTCGTTCCACCTCCCGACCCAGCGTGGTTCGAGATCAACTGGACACCAGGATACTCGCTGAGTAACGATACGATATCAAACCCATTGGCCACGCCGATGAGTTCAACATGGTACCGCGCACATGTTTTCAGTCCTACCGGATGCGGCAACTTGGATGACAGCATCCGGGTGAACGTGATCCCTGCCAGCATCGTGGAGCTGAAGACGACCGCACAACCAGAAGCCATTTGCGCTGGAAGTACGGTACAACTGAGCAGCAAAGCACTTCGTGCATTGACCATGGATCTCTTCGATGGTGCTCCCAGTAGCACCTGGACAGCGATACAAGGCGGAGTGAACAGCGATATCTGCGGAAGTCACAGTGGCCTGGCGCTTTACTTCAACGGTGCAGGACAGCGCTATGCACAAACCAATGGCTTCAACACCACCGGTGGTGGCAAATTGCGCTTTCAGTTGAAGGTCGCGAACAGCACTGCACCATGCGATGATGCTGATGCGGGGGAAGACATCGTGCTGGAGTATTCCACTAACAACGGTCTCAATTGGACCTTGATCTCCACCTTCTTGGAGAGTGGATATCCCAACTTCACACCACAAGAGATCGGAATTCCAGCTGGTGCGCAGAACACCAACGTGATGTTCCGTCTGCGTCAACTCGCACACAACGGCGCTGGGCATGACAATTGGGCCATCGACAATTTCCTCATTGGCAAGTACGACGACAACTACCTCAGCTACTACTGGAGCCAGCCCGGTTCGCTGAACAATAGTGCCATCCATAACCCAATTGCTACACCGACCACTTCGGGGTGGTACGTATTACAAGGCACGGACCCACTGGGTGGTTGTGTGTATAGCGACTCGGTCTATGTGCAGGTGCAACCCACGTTCAGTGTTTCGGTGACCCCGAATACAACACTCTGCGCCGTTGCAGGTATTCCCGTCACCGCAACACCTTCTTCCGGATCCAACATCACCTACGCTTGGACACCGAACAACGGAACCCTGAGCGCGACCAATGTCCAAACGCCCATCGCCACACCTACAAGCACAACTACCTACAACGTGACCGCCACAACGGACATCGGTTGCTCCGCTAGTGGGCAGGTGACCATAACCGTTGGACAGTTGCTCAGTGTGAACGTCGCGGCTGCTAACACCACTCTTTGTCAAGGGCAATCCACTCAGCTCAATGCCACGGCATCCGGAGGAAGTGGGCTAACCTACTCATGGACCGGTGCAGGCTTGAACAACAGCAGTATACCGAACCCGATCGCCACACCCACGCAGACCACCACATATACCTGCACCGTTACACACACGGCCAGTGGTTGTTCCTTGAACCAGAGCGTGACCGTAGTCGTAACCACAGGATACACCGCCAACGCCGGTGCCGACCTAACGTTGTGCTCCACCTTGGGTCATCAACTCGGTGTTCAACATAACGTGCCCAACGCCCAATACGCGTGGACTCCTGCCGTGAACCTGAACGCTGCAAATATCCAGGCACCGACCATCCTGGTGGATGGTACCGCAACCTATAACGTCACCATCACCGATGTGAACGGATGCTCCATCAGCGACCAGGTGGTGATCACAAGAGCATTCGTAGGGGTTCCTGCACAGAGCACGGCCAGCGGCTGTATCAACACGCCACCCACGCTTAACGCACCAGCAACGGCGACCAGCTATCAATGGTCCACGGGGCAGACCAGCCAAAGTATCATTCCGACCAGTTCCGGCCCACACACGGTAACCATGACGAACGCACAGGGCTGTGAGGTTAGTACCATCTTCAATGTGACCCTGCATGCGCTTCCCGTCGTGGACCTTGGACCCAATTTGGCTCTATGCGGTGTTCCTCAAGTCGCACTCGATGCCGGCAATGCGGGAAGCAGCTTTGCGTGGAACACTTCCGCCACTTCACAACAGATCTCCGTTACGGCAAGCGGAACCTATTCCGTGCAGGTCACCTCACCACAGGGTTGCATCGGTTCCGGCTCGGTGAACATCGCACTGAATGCCATGCCCGCCGATTTGCTCAATGATGTGAGTAGTTGCATCACCTCACCGGTGACGTTGAATGCTGGCAACACGGGGTCCACCTACCTGTGGAACACCGGCGCCACCACCCAGACCATTCAACCAACGGCCAGTGGCACCTACACCGTTGCTGTGACCACCGCCCAGAACTGCAGCGCAACCTTCGATGCCGTTGTTGACCTGTTGCCCATGGTCACAGTAGACCTTGGCCCGGATGTCACTATTTGCGCGGGCACGAACACCACCTTGGATGCTGGCAATCCTGGAGCAACGTACACTTGGAGCAACGGGGCTCTTTCGCAAACGATCACCACGACCAGCGGCGGAACCTACTCGGTGACCGTAAGCAACGGCGCTTGCCAAGCCACCGATTCGAAGACCGTTACCGTACAAGCCCTTCCGATCGATGTCTTGCAGGACGAAGCGCGATGCATCGGCGAAAGCGTTGTGCTCGATGCCGGCAATGACGGTGCTACATACGAATGGAACACCGGTTTTACTACCCGTTCGATCACCACACAAACAGCAGGCACGTTCAGCGTGACCATCACCGACGCCGCTGGTTGCTCTGCCACGTATGATGCCAATGTGCAATTCGTGGCGCCGCCCGTAGTGAACCTCGGCGTGGACACCACGTTGTGCGATGGACAGGTACTTCTGTTAGACGCTCAGAATCCCGGCGCCACCTATACCTGGAGTACAAGTGCGACCACGCGGACCATTCCGGTCTCCCGCCCTGGCACCTACTCGGTCCAAGTGAGCAACGGTCTTTGCCAGCGTAGTGATGCCATCACGGTACAGTTCAACCCGTCGCCTGTACAAATGGCCACACGGCAGTTCCATACGTGCCTAGGAGAGGATGAACAATATGTACGGATCGATGCGGGCAATCCAGGCTCTCGTTACGACTGGAACACCGGGGAACAATCACGCGTGATCCTGGCTGGAGCTTATGGCTGGTACGTGGTTGAGGTGATCAACCAGTTCGACTGTGCTGCATTGGATTCAGCGCAAGTGATCGAGTATTGCCCTTCGGCGATCTTCATCCCGAACACCTTCACCCCGAACGGTGATGGCATCAACGACATCTTCATACCGGTTGGCAAGAACATCGCCACCATGCACTTGTATGTGTTCGATCGCTGGGGTAATCAACTTTTCGAAAGCGATAACCCCACCATGGGTTGGGACGGCACTTACGGTGGGTCGGTCGTAAAGAACGACATCTACGTGTGGCGCCTGGCGTACAAGTTCTTCGAGGACAAGAACGGCACCATCGGAATGGAGCAGGAACAGATGGGACACATCCAAGTGCTCCGCTAACAAGCGCTCAGAACTTCAATTCGAAGTCGTCAGCCTCCTTTGCCACGGGGAACTTCTCGCGGAAGTCCTCCAGCGCATTCCATTCCAACGTTACGGTCGAAGGTCCTTCTTGGGCTGGTTCCACCTGACCGATCGTTGCACCGCGTGGGTCGATGACCACACTATCACCGGTATAGTGGATCCCTTTGCCATCCATGCCCACGCGGTTCACACCAGCAACGTAGCATTGGTTCTCTATGGCCCGAGCGATCAACAATTGGCTCCACGGGAAGCGCCGCGCTTCGGGCCAATTGGCCACATACAGGATAGCTTCATAATCACCACGGTTACGCGCGAACACCGGGAAGCGCAGATCGAAGCATACTTGTAACAGGATCCGCCAACCTCTCCATTCCACCACTACACGCTCGGTCCCAGCACTGAAGTGATCGGTCTCGTTGGCAAAGCGGAACAGATGGCGCTTATCATAGGTCGTCACCTGTCCATCCGGTTTCACGAAAAGACCTCGATTGAAGAACTTTCCATTCTCCGTGATGATGACACTGCCATAGAGCGCTGCATCGATCCCCTTGGCTTGTTCGCGCATCCAATGTACGGTCTCACCACTCATTTCCTCCGCCAGTTCGGTACTCCGCATACTGAACCCGGTGGTGAACATCTCGGGAAGCACCACCAGGTCCGTGGTGCCCTTCAGAGCGGCCAACTTCTCTGAGAACATGGCACGGTTCGCGTTCGCATCCTCCCAATGGAGCATGCTCTGGACAATGGTGACTCTCAGATCCTGCATAGCTTCTCGATCGCTGCGTCCAAGGTAACGTCCTGCTTCGCGAAGCAGAAACGCAAGAGCCGTTGATCGGTCGGCGGCTCTTTGTAGAAGGGTGAAAGCGGAATAGTGGCCACGCCGAATTCGCGTGTCACGCGTTGCGCGAAGTCCAGATCATTCTCATTGCTGATCGCGCTGTAATCAGCCGTCTGGAAATAGGATCCTTCACAAGGGAGAAGCCTGAAGCGTGACTTCGCCATCCCTCTAGCGAACCGATCACGCTTGGCTTGGTAGAATGATGACACGAGCTCGTAGCTCGACGGCACCTTCATGTAAGCGGCCAATGCATGTTGCATCGGTGTATTCACACTGAAGACATTGAACTGATGGACTTTTCTGAACTCCGCCATCAGCGCTTTCGGTGCAAGCGCATAGCCCATCTTCCAGCCGGTGGTGTGGAACACCTTGCCGAAGCTGAAGATCACGAAGGCCCGATCGCGCAGCTCCGAATAGTTGATCGCGGAAGCATGCGGTTCACCGTCGAAGACCAGGTGCTCGTACACCTCATCGCTGAGCAGGATGATGTCCGTGCCCCGCAGCATCTCAGCGATCCGTTTCATATCCGCATCGCGCAGGATCGTACCCGCCGGGTTGTGCGGTGTGTTGATCATCAACATCCGCGTGCGCGGCGTGATGGCCGCGCCTACCGCATGGGCATCGAACTGCATGTCGCTGCCCAGACGCACGTGCACGGGCTTTCCTCCGAAGAGTTCCACAGTGGGCGAATAACAGTCGTATGCTGGATCAACGATGATGACCTCATCACCGGGATGCACCACCGCTCCGATCGCGGTGAAGATGGCCTGCGTGCCACCCGATGCCACGGTGACCTCCGTCTCCGGATCGTAGCGGAATCCGTAAAGCCGTTCAACCTTGTTGGCGATCGTTTCGCGCAAGGAAGGAAGGCCGGGCATCGGCGCGTACTGGTTGTGACCAGCCTTCATGGCCGCGTCCACCAAGGCGCTTAGTTTGCTATCGATCGGAAAATCCGGGAACCCTTGGCTGAGGTTGATGGCCCCACACTCAGCCGCCAACTTGCTCATCACCGTGAAGAAGGTGGTGCCGACGTGGTGGAGTTTGCTGATGATCGCCATTCAAGGAGCAGATGGAAGCACAGCAAGCAGACGTTGGACCCCGTCCTTAAGAGGT